>NZ_JYDG01000025.1:0-38932 GCF_003263545.1 Rahnella sp. AN3-3W3 | reverse complement strand
CTAACTCGAGGTGGCGTATAATACGCTTTCCTCATTCAGTGTCAACCGTTTATTTTACTCAGTTGCCGCTGTTTTTAATCTTTCCGACCCGGTCACTTCGTGATGTTGTTCACGTTGTTCCCTGTCGATGGAGCGGCATTATAGGGATCCGAATTTTTTGCACAAGCCTTTTTTCCAATAAAAGGATCGACTGCGTGTTTTTCAACCCTTTCGCGGAGATCTCGTTCGATCCGCTGGTTTTCACGCCGATCTGATTGAGCCGAAATTGGTATTTCCTCAGACCCGAACTATATTGCCAAGGTCAAAACTCACTTATGGGGTGCTTCAGATGTCTCAGGCTTTGCGTGCTTATCAAGGATTAACACCAACATTAGGAGAAAGAGTCATGGTTGATCCCTCCAGTGTGGTGATTGGTGATGTGGATCTGGCTGATGATGTCAGTATCTGGCCGCTGGTGGTGATACGTGGTGATGTGAATAATGTCGTGATCGGCTGCAGAACCAATGTGCAGGATGGAAGCGTGCTGCATGTCACTCACCAGTCGCGGCATAATCCTGAGGGCTACCCTCTTATTATTGGAGAGGACGTGACCGTCGGCCATAAAGCTATGTTGCATGGTTGCACTATCGGAAACCGGGTACTGGTAGGAATGGGATCGATACTGTTGGATGGTGCGATCGTTGAAGATGATGTGATGATTGGCGCCGGCAGTCTGGTGCCGCCAGGAAAAACCCTCGAAAGCGGTTATCTCTATTTAGGCAGTCCGGTTAAACAGATACGCGAGCTGACGTCAGAGGAACTTGCAGGGCTGACATACTCTTCGAATAACTATGTGACCTGGAAAGATCTCTACCGTTCACAGGAACAATAAAGAATAGCGTTGCCTGAACAGTAAAATGCACACTGTTCAGGCATTACTGGTTAAGCCAGCAAGTCTTTCTTTAACTGCTCCAGCACAGGCTCTATCTCTGGCATAACACCATGCCACATATAGAAAGCATGGGCAGCTTGCCCCACCAGCATTCCCAACCCGTCGGCATAAGCCGTTACCCCGTTATTTTTAGCCCAGGTGAGAAAAGGCGTTAAACCTGCCTGATAATACATATCGTAGACACGGGTCTGCGCGGTCAGCACTTTTTCTGGGATCGCAGGGATCTCACCTTTAATACCCGAAGCCGTGGCGTTAATGATCAGATCGAAAGACTCATCAGCCAGATCGTCTAATGCGATAGCACGGATATCCCCTTTTTCTTCGAAGATATGGCTCAGATGTTGTGCGCGTTCAAACGTCCGGTTGGTGACAACCACTGAACAGCCATGAGACAGCAAAGGAAGTATCACCCCTCTCGCCGCGCCGCCGGCACCGATCAATAAAACCCGATCACTTTGCTTCAAAAGCGCCAGCCGCTCAAGATCACTCAGCATGCCAATGCCATCAGTGTTGTCCCCGAGTAACCGGCCGTCTTTGAGCTTTTTGAGGGTGTTCACAGCACCGGACATCGCAGCGCGGTCAGTCAGTTCATCAGATTCTGCAAAAGCGCGCTCTTTGAAAGGCACGGTGATATTTGCCCCACGGGCTCCGTCGTCGAAAAAGGTTCGCAGCGTTTTTTCAAACTCTTCATGCGGAGCAAGCACAGTGCCGTAGGTGTGATCGATTCCGGTCTGGCTGGCAAACAATGCATGAATACGAGGGGATTTACTGTGGCCGATCGGATTTCCAAATACCGCGAAAGATGGCATCACTTTTTCCTTTAACCTTGACGGATCAGGTTGCCGGTAAGGGCATCCCGGATTTCTGAGGGATTTTCTCTTCCGCCGACATCGCCATCAATTACAGGGAAATTATCCCCAAACTGGAGCCGGACTTCTGCGGGCAAACGGCATGGCGGTTCGCCATTGAGATTCGCACTGGTAGATACCAGCGGCTTACCAAATTTTTGGCAAAGCTCTTTGACCAGAGGATGATCTGTGACCCGTACCGCCAGCGACGTAAAGCGTCCGGTTAACCATTCAGGCGTTGACGGTTTCGCAGGCATGACCCACGTTACCGGGCCCGGCCAAAATGAGCAGATATGCGCAAGCTGTTGTTCAGTGAGCAATGAGTCATCTATATAAGGGAGAAGCTGCTGATAATTATCAGCAATCAGAATAAGACCTTTACCTTTTGGCCGCTTCTTTAGCGCCAGAAGCGCATCGACAGCCTGTTCGCTATCCGGATCACATCCGAGACCAAAGACCGCCTCAGTCGGATAAGCAACGACTTGTTGCTCACGCAGCGCATCAAGCACGAGGGTAAATGAGTTTTCTAAGCTTTTATTCATCTTGTTCGTTATCTTTAATTTCTACGGCCTTACCGCACAATTTACTGGCACAAAATAGCTTAATACCCTGCGCCGTTTTCTTTTCCATCAATAAAGGGTAATGGCAATGGACGCATTCCCCCGCCACCGGCTTGTTATTAATGGCAAACTGACAATCCGGGTAACGATCACAGGCATGAAACACTTTGCCAAAGCGTGATTTTCGCTGCAACAAATGCCCTTTTCCACATTGCGGGCAATCCAGGCTGGTTTCTTCCGGTTTATCTATCACTTCAATGTGGTCACATTCCGGATACTGACTACAACCAATAAACATGCCGTAACGCCCCTGACGCAGCACTAAGGTCGACTCACATTTAGGGCATAATTGTCCATCCAGGACTTTCACAATATGGCCATCAGCCTGAGATTTCAGAGGACGAATATACTGGCATTGTGGATAGGATGAACAACTCAGAAAGGGGCCGTGGCGACCACTACGGATCACCAGATCGGCCCCGCATTCCGGACAGGATTCATTTTGCTTCTCAGCAAAAAGTGCTGCTTTTGTCATATCTTACTTTTTACCTGTTATCTCTTAATGCAGATAACCTTCATTAACCTCAAACAACAGCTCTTCCATTTGCTGATATGCACTTTCATATCCGGGAATATTAAAGAGAACCATCAGCACGACCCACTTCAGATCCTCAAGATCGAATTCTTCAGTGTCCAGAGCCATAACACGATCGATAACCATCTCTCTGGTATCGAAGTTCAGTACTTTGATCTGTTCCAGGAACAATAAAAAGCCACGACAACTGCTATCTAACCGACTTGTTTCCTCATCGGTATAAATACGTAATGCTGAAGGATCGGAATCCAGCATATAAGATGGGGTTCCACCCTCTTGCATATCCGCAAGTTTTTCAAGCCAACTCAACGCATTGTGAATATCGGCCCGGTGGAAACCAGCTTCGGTCAAGTCATCCGTTAACCTATCCTCGTCAACATTCATCTCCGCTTCGTTGTGAATGTAAGTTTCAAATAAGTACATTAGTACGTCGAACATGGCTTGCCCTCTTAATTCGGACATAGCCGCCGGATACAGCTGCGATCCATCCTGCTAACTCAAGCTCGAGTAGCTTACCTACCACTTCTGGCACAGGTTGGCCGGCACGTTCGGCGACGACGTCAACAGATGTCACCTCATATTCTACGTTAGCCAACACATCAGCAAATGGCAATTCAACTTCGCTATCTTGCGCACAAATAATCGTCTGTGGAGCAACGGAACTCTTGTTTGCAGGCTTTTTAAAAGATTCTGAAGCACGAATATCAGGAAACCAGGTCAGCCCGCTGCCAATATGCTCGGCAATATCGTTAGGCTCCGTCACCAGATAAGCGCCCTGCTGAATAAGCCAGTGCGTGCCTTCTGATGTCACACTGCCCAATGGGCCTGGGAGGGCGAACACTTCTCTTCCCTGCTCCAGTGCGTAACGGGCAGTGATAAGGGAACCACTGCGTAATGTTGCCTCGATGACCAGCACGCCAGCGCTTAATCCGCTAATTATCCTGTTACGTCGGGGAAAATGTGCAGCGAGCGGCGGAGCCGTCACTAAATGCTCTGACACCAGTGCCCCTCCAGTTTCAAGAATGTGCTGAGCTAGCGTTGAATGCCGGGGCGGATAACGTTTTAACAATCCGCTTCCCAGAACAGCAATCGTTTTCCCCTGCGCCGCAAGCGTTGCACGGTGACTAATTCCGTCGATCCCCATAGCCAGACCGCTCGTCACAGTAAAACCGCTACTTACCAGCCCGCTGGCAAAGACCTGCGCGTATTGTTCGCCGTAATGAGTAAATTCACGACTCCCGACCATCGCGATTTGAGGCGAGGACAGTAAATCAGGATCCCCTTCCACAAACAGAATCAATGGAGGAGAAGATATTTGGGCCAACAAAGCCGAATACAAAGCGCTGCCAAAAGTAATCAGATGGTGATGATCGCCTTCCAGCCATCTCAGTGATTCTGCAACCCATTGCGCATTACAATGTCGAAACTCCGAGAGTTGTCCCTCTGAAAGACCGCAACTTACTAATGCAGAGGGGGAATAAATTCCGCTGTTAAATAATGACTGGATAATCCCTTCGGCCAGACCCGCATCAAGGCTTCAACTCTCGACAAACGTACCCACACTTCCTGTAGTGTCATTATGCTTTCCTTGCTTAATGCCTTTCAGCGACTGATTCAATTGGCAGAGGATGCTGTCAATCGCAGCGGGAAATGTCTAGAATAGAGTCTATATATCTTCAATCATTTGAATAAAGATCCAGAAAAATATGTCCGTATTACAGATATTACATTTCCCAGACGAGCGGCTTCGCATTACTGCAAAACCGGTCAAAGAAGTTAACGCCGAAATTCAGCAGATCGTGGATGATATGTTTGAAACCATGTATGCAGAAGAAGGCATCGGCCTGGCTGCGACTCAGGTAGACATTCATCAACGCATCATCGTGATTGATGTCTCTGAAAACCGCGACGAGCGTTTGGTTCTCATCAACCCTGAACTGCTGGAAAAAAGCGGCGAAACAGGGATTGAAGAAGGCTGCCTGTCGATCCCTGATCAACGGGCTCTCGTGCCGCGTGCAGAGAAAGTCAAAGTACGTGCGCTTGATCGCGACGGTAAAACCTTTGAGCTAGAAGCTGATGACTTGCTGGCGATCTGTATCCAGCATGAAATGGATCATCTGGTGGGTAAATTATTTGTGGATTATTTGTCCCCATTGAAACGTCAGCGTATCCGCCAGAAGATGGAAAAAATGGCCAAGCTGAACGCACGGGCTGACTAATATTCGTGTAACACAGGACACTGCTTTGCGAATCATATTTGCCGGTACTCCCGACTTTGCAGCGCGTCATCTTGACGCGCTTTTATCATCAGAACATCAGGTGGTAGGCGTTTTTACTCAGCCTGATCGCCCCGCCGGCCGCGGTAATAAACTGACCGCAAGTCCGGTGAAGATTCTGGCTCAAACTCACGACATCCCTGTTTTTCAGCCAAAATCTCTGCGTCCTGAAGAAAATCAGTCTCTGGTTTCAGCGCTCGGGGCTGACATCATGGTAGTCGTAGCTTATGGTTTAATCCTGCCAAAAGCCGTGCTCGATATGCCGAAATTGGGCTGCATTAACGTTCATGGTTCTCTTCTGCCCCGCTGGCGCGGCGCGGCCCCTATTCAACGTTCATTGTGGGCTGGGGATGCTAAAACGGGTGTCACCATCATGCAGATGGATGTCGGCCTTGATACCGGCGATATGCTGCACAAAGTAGAATGTGACATTCTGCCGGAAGATACCAGCGCATCGCTTTACAACAAGCTGGCTGAGCTGGGTCCGCAGGGTATGCTTGAAACATTACAGCAGCTGGCGAACGGCACAGCAAAACCTGAAGTTCAAAGCGAAGAGCACGTAACCTACGCTGAGAAACTCAGCAAGGAAGAAGCCCGCTTAGACTGGAATCTGTCGGCCGAACAACTTGAACGCTGTATTCGTGCATTTAACCCATGGCCCGTCAGCTTCTTTATGATTGATGATCAGCCCGTGAAAGTCTGGCAGGCTGAATGTCTGGCAACGCAACACGATAAATTGCCGGGAACTATCATCTCTGCTGACAAAAAAGGGATTCTGGTCGCGACATCTGACGGCGTTCTGAATATCACCCAGCTACAACCTTCGGGTAAAAAGGCGATGTCCGCACAGGACTTGCTTAACTCTCGTCGTGAATGGTTTATCGAAGGCACACTTTTAGCCTGACCTTTACGACTACGCCCGATATCTCGTCGGGCCATATCTCTCTGATAATGCTGGCTTCGGTCAGCTTTTTTGACTATGAAAACAGCCTATAATCTCCGTAGTATTGCAGCTCAAGCCATTAGCCAGGTGTTGGACAAAGGTCTGTCTCTTTCGACCGTTCTGCCTGGCTTGCAAAAAAATGTCTCAGATAAAGATCGTGGGTTACTTCAGGAACTCTGCTTCGGTACCTTGCGGGTTCTTCCTCAGCTGGAATGGTGTTTGCAGCAACTGATGGCAAAACCGCTCACCGGCAAGCAGAGAACTTTGCATTATTTACTGATGGTTGGCCTCTACCAGCTGATGCATACCCGTATTCCGGCACACGCCGTTCTTGCAGAAACCGTCGAAGGTGCCGTTGCCCTGAAACGCCCTCAGTTGAAAGGTCTTATCAACGGGGTTCTGCGTCAGTTCCAGCGTCAACAGGAAGAATTGTTGCAACGCATGGCGAACAATGACAGTCGCTATCTTCACCCAAGCTGGTTGCTGAACCGCCTCAAAAAAGCGTATCCCGAGCAATGGGAAAGTATTGTAGAAGCAAACAACCAAAGACCGCCTATGTGGCTGCGCGTAAACCGCATGCATCACACCCGCGATGAGTATCTGCAATTACTTAACGACGCCCAGATTGAGGCCGTTGCACATACTGAATACCGTGATGCATTGCGATTAGTCACGCCTTGTCAGGTCAATCTCCTTCCAGGATTTGCGGAAGGTTGGGTCACCGTTCAGGATGCATCGGCACAAGGAAGCGTTGATCTGCTGGATCCACAGAATGGCGAGATGATCCTCGATTTGTGCTGTGCGCCGGGGGGAAAGACCACGCACATTTTGGAAGCTGCACCAAAAGCTCATGTTCTGGCAGTTGATGTGGACGAGCAGCGTTTGAAGCGTGTGCATGAAAACTTGCAACGTTTGAAACTAAGTGCCGAAGTCAAACAGGGTGATGGCCGCGAGCCGCAGGTTTGGGCGGGTGATCGGATATTTGACCGTATTTTGCTTGATGCGCCTTGTTCAGCAACCGGCGTAATCCGCAGACATCCCGACATTAAATGGCTACGCAGAGACAGCGATATTGCTGAACTTGCGGGTCTTCAAAGAGAAATCCTTGAAGCTGTATGGCCAAGACTGAAAAGTAAGGGCGTATTAGTCTATGCCACCTGCTCAGTATTACCGGATGAAAATTCTCAGCAAGTGGCCGCATTCCTGCAATCACATCCGGATGCGACATTGGTCGAAACTGGCACGCTGGAAAATCCCGGACGACAAAATCTTCCTCATGCTGAAGATGGCGACGGTTTCTATTACGCTAAACTTATTAAAAGTTAATCATTTCCTGTCAGCAGCATTGATGCTGGCTGACAGTGTTGAGGCAAAGCAGAGAGTCATATGAAAATAATAATTCTCGGTGCCGGGCAGGTTGGCGGAACACTCGCCGAAAACCTGGTGGGTGAAAACAATGATATTACCGTTGTCGACACCAATACCGTCCGGTTACGCCAACTGCAAGATAAATTCGATCTTCGGGTTGTACAGGGACATGGCTCGCATCCGCGTGTATTGCGTGAGGCCGGCGCTGAAGACGCGGATATGCTGGTCGCTGTGACCAATTCTGACGAAACCAATATGATTGCTTGCCAGATAGCCTACTCGCTGTTTAACACGCCTAATCGTATAGCGCGTATTCGCTCAACGGAATACATCCGCGAATCTGAAAAGCTGTTCTTGCCTGAAGCCGTTCCAATTGATCATCTGATCTCGCCAGAGCAATTAGTCACAGACTATATCTACAAACTTATCGAGTATCCTGGTGCACTTCAGGTTGTCAATTTTGCTGAAGGAAAGGTCAGTATCGCCGCTGTGAAAGCCTACTACGGCGGACCACTGGTCGGTAACGCGCTTTCTTCTATGCGTGAACATATGCCGCATATTGAAACGCGAGTGGCCGCAATATTCCGTCAGGATCGTCCGATCCGTCCTCAAGGTTCGACCATCATTGAAGCAGGTGATGAAGTCTTCTTTGTGGCGGCATCGCAGCATATCCGTGCCGTCATGAGTGAACTCCAGAGACTGGAAAAACCTTATAAGCGGATTATGATCGTTGGCGGTGGCAATGTCGGCGCGGGTTTGGCGCAACGCCTTGAGAAAAATTACAGCGTAAAACTTATCGAACGCGATCAGCAGCGCGCCGCCGAGCTTGCCGAGCTTTTGCAAGACACTATCGTCTTCTATGGGGACGCTTCAGATCAGGAACTTCTGGCCGAAGAGCATATTGAGCAGGTTGATGTTTTCATTGCCATTACCAATGATGATGAAGCTAACATCATGTCTGCCATGCTGGCCAAGCGAATGGGTGCGAAGAAAGCGATGGTCCTTATCCAACGCAGCGCTTACGTGGATTTGGTTCAGGGCAGCGTAATCGATATTGCGATTTCACCGCAGCAGGCCACAATTTCCGCATTACTGGGGCATGTCAGAAAAGCTGATATTGTCAGCGTTTCTTCGCTGCGCCGCGGTGTTGCTGAAGCCATCGAGGCCATTGCACATGGTGATGAAACCACCTCAAAAGTAGTTGGCCGTACAGTCGAACAAATCAAACTTCCGCCAGGTACAACCATTGGTGCGATTGTTCGCGGGAACGATGTGATCATTGCTAACGGTACCAGCAGGATCCAACAAGGTGATCACGTTGTTATGTTCATTACCGATAAGAAATTTGTCAGAGACGTTGAGCGGTTGTTCCAGCCGAGTCCATTCTTCTTATAATTGGATGAAGAGGCTTATAGGAATTTCCGCTAATTAGTATTCTGATAAGAACTTTTGTAGCGAAGACTCTACAAATGGTCTTTACTTGTTTTGACACATTTGATGAATTTGCCAAGGAGTATTTTATGAGTTTTATGAAAGAGTTTCGTGAGTTTGCCATGCGTGGCAACGTGGTTGACCTTGCTGTGGGTGTCATCATCGGTGCAGCATTTGGCAAAATAGTGTCATCATTTGTCGCCGATATTATTATGCCACCACTGGGATTATTGATTGGCGGGGTAGATTTTAAACAATTTGCTTTTGTTCTAAGAGATGCTCAGGGCGCTACGCCAGCCGTTGTTATGCACTACGGCGTGTTTATTCAGAACGTTTTTGATTTCATCATCGTTGCTTTGGCGATATTCATGGCGATCACGCTGATGAACAAGATGCGTCGTAAGCAAGAAGATGCTCCTGCAGCTCCGCCAAAACCAACGGCAGAAGAAACATTACTGGCGGAAATTCGTGATTTGCTGAAAGAACAACAGACGCCAAAACTCTAAAAGTAAAAGTCAGGCAGTTAAACTCTGACTGATTTTAGAAGGGCAGTGTTGAATATTCGACTGAACACTCAACACTGCCCTCCAGATAACTCCCCTTCCCATTCTTCTCTTTACGACGATAACTTCCTTTCCCTTTCTGATTCTTCTCAATACGCTGTTTGAAAAGTGGATCATGGAGAAGAGCCTGCAACGCATTATCCTGAATAATACCTTTTTGATGCTTATACTGAGTCATAGATCCTCGATATGTGAAATACATTTTGGACAAAATCCGTACACATCATACTGCGAAAATTTTCTGCCCGATAGTGGTATATAAAATGACTAAACCATTTAGCTAACTTTTCCCGCACCATCCTCTAAAGCTTCTAAAATAGAGCAAGTTACGCTGGTATGCGCCGAACCGCAGCAGGCAGCACTCAGTCTTTGTAGCGACTCGCGCATCTGGGTCAATTCCTGTAACTTGAACTCAACCTCAGTAAGTCGTTCGTCCACAATTGCTTTAGATTCCTGACACGTGTGTTGCAAAGGATCGATGCGAATTGATAGCAGCTCCTTGATGGCGTCCAACGTAAATCCTGTCGATTTAGCATAACGGATAAAACGAAGCCGCTGCAGATCATTATCATCATATTGGCGATAACCCGAAGGATTGCGGGTGCCAGGGCTCATCATCCCTTGCTTCTCATAGTAGCGGACAGTGTCAGCGGAAACATTTGCCAATCCGGCCAGCTCACCAATTTTGTACATACTATTTCCCCCTGAATTTATCCTGCAGTGCATCTTTATAATGCCCCTGCAAAAAACCAGTATTCATACCCGCCTGCTGCAACCGCAGTTGAAGAACTCTGAGTCGTTTTTCAGAAACGGCAAACTGTGGGTCATCATTGTCCAGCGTCTGTAATAAATGCTCTAACTCGACAGCTTCCTTTCTGTCCTGAAGCGCTGGTGGCAAATAGCCTGCATTTTTTAAGATGCGGAATGCGACTCTTAAGTCTTCGGGTACAGCGCTGTCATCATCCAGACTTAATGGCTGCCCTTTGCCTGGCAGATTATCAAACTCCCCCTTTTCCTGAGCATCTTTGATGTGTTTCTCTACCCACTGGTCAATAAGGAACATGATTTTGCCTTTAGAAAATTGAAAGGATCATCATAGAACATACTTGCAGCTTAGCGCGAACGGGGAGGGAATTCAGATTCAATTGTGCCGGCAGTGAAGAAACTGGATAGTCCAAATTTTAGATGTAAAAAAACCGGGCATAAGCCCGGTTTTTTCATGCATCTACAGATTATTCAGCAGTTGCTACTTCTGCTTTTGACTCTGCACGATCAACGAGCTCGATGTATGCCATCGGCGCATTGTCGCCTGCACGGAAGCCACACTTAAGAATACGAGTGTAACCACCGGCACGGCTCGCGAAACGCGGGCCCAGTTCATTAAACAGTTTTGCCACGATCTCGTTATCACGAGTACGGGCGAATGCCAGACGACGATTTGCAACGTTGTCGGTCTTGGCAAGAGTAATCAGCGGCTCAACAACGCGACGCAGCTCTTTCGCTTTCGGCAGGGTCGTCTTGATGATCTCATGACGAACCAAAGAGCCGGCCATGTTACGGAACATAGCCTGTCGGTGGCTGCTGTTACGGTTCAGTTGACGACCACTCTTACGATGGCGCATGACCTTATCCTTCTCAGTAAAACCTTAACCTGTGATCCGGTTACTCGTCAGCAATACTTGCTGGTGGCCAGTTTTCCAGGCGCATGCCCAGAGACAAACCACGGGACGCAAGTACGTCTTTGATCTCAGTAAGAGATTTTTTACCCAGGTTAGGTGTTTTAAGTAACTCAACCTCGGTACGCTGTACCAGATCACCGATGTAGTGGATTGCTTCTGCCTTAAGGCAGTTAGCAGAGCGGACAGTCAATTCCAGATCGTCAACAGGGCGCAGCAGGATTGGATCGAATTCCGGCTTCTCTTCTTTGACTTCCGGTTGACGTACATCACGTAAATCAACGAAAGCTTCAAGTTGTTCAGCAAGAATGGTTGCCGCACGACGGATCGCCTCTTCAGGATCGATCGTACCGTTGGTTTCCATTTCGATAACCAGCTTGTCCAAATCAGTACGCTGTTCTACACGCGCTGCTTCAACATTGTAGGCAATTCGCTCTACAGGGCTGTAGCATGCGTCTACTAACAGACGACCAATTGGGCGCTCATCTTCTTCCGAATGAATTCGGGCAGACGCCGGCACATAACCACGACCGCGCTGAACTTTGATACGCATGCTGATAGCAGCGTTTTCATCGGTCAGGTGGCAGATGACGTGTTGCGGCTTGACGATTTCGACATCACCATCATGGGTAATGTCGGCTGCAGTCACAGGGCCAATGCCAGACTTATTCAGGGTAAGAATAACTTCATCTTTACCTTGAACTCTCACCGCCAGCCCTTTCAGGTTGAGCAGGATCTCCAGGATATCTTCCTGTACGCCTTCTTTGGTGCTGTACTCATGCAGTACACCATCAATCTCAACCTCGGTCACCGCGCAACCCGGCATGGATGAAAGCAGAATACGGCGCAGTGCGTTGCCTAAAGTATGGCCAAAGCCACGTTCTAAAGGCTCAAGGGTCACCTTGGCGTGCGTCGAACTGACTTGCTCGATATCTACCAGGCGCGGTTTTAGAAACTCTGTCACAGAACCCTGCATTGTGTCCTCTCTTTGGTACTAAGCTTTACTTGGAGTAAAGCTCGACGATCAGGTGTTCGTTAATGTCGGAAGACAGATCAGTACGTTCAGGCATACGCTTGAACACACCTTCCATCTTAGCAGCATCAACTTCAAGCCAAGTCGGCTTTTCACGCTGTTCAGCCAACTCCAAAGCGGCCTTCACGCGAGATTGCTTTTTAGCTTTCTCACGGATGCTGACAACGTCATTCGGAGATACCTGATAAGAAGCGATGTTAACAACGCGACCGTTTACGATGATAGCTTTGTGGCTAACTAACTGGCGCGATTCCGCACGAGTAGCGCCGAAGCCCATACGATAAACGACGTTGTCCAAACGACCTTCAAGCAGTTGCAACAGGTTTTCACCGGTGTTGCCTTTCAGGCGTGCTGCTTCTTTGTAATAGTTACGGAACTGGCGCTCCAGAACACCGTAAGTACGGCGAACTTTTTGCTTTTCACGTAACTGCACACCATAGTCAGACAGACGCGGTTTACGCGCACCATGCTGACCAGGAGCTTGTTCAATTTTACACTTGGTATCGATCGCGCGAACGCCAGATTTAAGGAATAAATCTGTGCCCTCACGACGGCTAAGCTTGAGCTTAGGACCCAAATATCTTGCCATTTTCTCTCTCCAACAAACCTAAAAGCAGCGTTATACGCGACGCTTTTTCGGCGGACGACAACCGTTATGAGGGATAGGAGTCACATCAGTAATATTAGTGATGCGGAAACCAGCCGCGTTTAATGCGCGGATAGTAGACTCACGACCAGGACCAGGTCCTTTAACCATAACTTCCAGATTCTTGATACCGTATTCTTTCACTGCGTCAGCGCAGCGCTCTGCTGCAACCTGAGCTGCGAACGGAGTGGATTTACGAGAACCACGGAAACCGGAACCACCAGCTGTTGCCCAACCCAAAGCATTACCCTGACGATCGGTAATGGTAACAATGGTGTTGTTGAAAGAAGCATGGATATGAGCCACGCCGTCAGAGACTTGTTTTCTTACACGTTTACGTGTACGAACAGGTGCCTTTGCCATTTATTCAATCACCCCGATTATTTCTTGATCGGTTTACGCGGACCCTTACGGGTACGTGCGTTAGTCTTGGTACGCTGACCGCGTACTGGAAGACCACGACGATGACGCAAACCACGATAAGTCCCAAGGTCCATAAGACGCTTGATGCTCAGGGTGACTTCACGACGCAGATCACCTTCAACAATGAACTTGGCAACTTCGTCACGCAGTTTTTCGATTTGCTCTTCAGACAGCTCACTGATCTTAACATTTTCAGCAATACCGGATGCAGCACAGATAGACTGTGAGCGGGTTTTACCGATGCCGTAGATCGAAGTTAATGCGATCACGGTATGTTTCTGATCAGGAATGTTAATGCCTGCTATACGGGCCACTATGCACTCCTACTATTTATATACGGCAACACCATTCTGAAAAGCCCGTTTTCAGGATACTCAAATAGTATTGCTGCTTACATACAAAAGATTGGCTGGCTAATCTAGCCAGCTCAACCCAACTTTGCAAGAAAAATATGCGAGATAATCAGCCTTGACGCTGTTTATGCTTCGGTTCTGCACTGCAGATTACGCGAACGACACCGTTACGCTTAACAATTTTGCAGTTACGACATAATTTCTTGACGGAAGCACGAACTTTCATTTTTACTCTCCGTAACTTCGCAAACTCACCAGATTAGCGGTTGTAGCCTTTCAGGTTTGCTTTCTTCAATGCAGACTCGTACTGACTTGACATCATCAGAGTTTGCACTTGAGCCATAAAGTCCATGATAACGACGACTACGATCAGTAGAGAAGTACCACCAAAGTAGAATGGAACTTTCATCGCGTCACGCATGAACTCCGGGATAAGGCAGATGAAAGTAATATACATCGCACCGATTAAGGTTAAACGAGTCATTACTTTATCGATGTACTTCGCCGTTTGCTCTCCCGGACGAATTCCTGGTACAAATGCACCGGACTTCTTCAGGTTATCTGCTGTCTCACGCGGGTTGAACACCAACGCAGTATAAAAGAAACAGAAGAAGATGATTGCAGTCGCATAGAGTAACACATAAAGCGGTTGCCCAGGCTGCAAATACAGCGAAATCGTTGTCAGCCAGTTCCAACCAGTCCCGCCCCCAAACCATGATGCAATCGTGGCAGGGAACAGAATAATGCTGGAAGCGAAGATTGCTGGGATAACCCCGGCCATATTCACTTTCAACGGTAAGTGCGTGCTCTGTGCTGCATAGACACGACGACCTTGTTGGCGTTTAGCATAGTTAACGACGATACGACGTTGACCACGTTCAACAAACACCACAAAGAAAGTCACTGCAAACACTAAAACTGCAACCAACAGCAACAGGAGGAAGTGCAGGTCGCCTTGCCGAGCTTGTTCAATAGTATGTGCAATCGCCGGCGGGAGACCCGCTACGATACCAGCAAAAATTATGATTGAAATACCGTTACCGATACCTCGTTCAGTAATCTGCTCACCCAGCCACATCAGGAACATTGTCCCAGTCACTAAGCTCACAACTGCGGTAAAGTAGAACGCAAAGCCTGGATTTAAAACCAGGCCCTGCATACCAGGCATGTTCGGTAGACCGGTAGCAATACCGATCGACTGAAACACTGCCAATACCAGCGTACCGTAACGGGTGTACTGACTAATCTTACGACGGCCAGCCTCCCCTTCTTTCTTAATTTCTGCTAACGCTGGATGAACCACCGTTAACAACTGGATAATGATCGATGCTGAAATGTACGGCATGATCCCCAGAGCAAAGATTGAAGCACGGCTAAGGGCACCACCAGAGAACATGTTAAACATTTCAATGATGGTACCTCTTTGCTGCTCGAGCAATTTGGCAAGTACAGTGGCATCAATACCAGGGATCGGAATAAAAGAGCCGATACGGAAAACAATCAGCGCACCGATAACAAACAAAAGTCTGCGCTTCAGTTCGCCTAGTCCACCCTTGGCACTTTGAAAATCTAATCCCGGTTGCTTAGCCATCTGCTACTTATTCCTCAATTTTACCGCCAGCAGCTTCGATAGCAACACGAGCGCCTTTGGTGACACGCAAACCACGCAGAGTTACCGCACGACCAACTTCGCCAGAAAGGATTACTTTCGCGACTCGATCTGGATACCAACTACGTTAGCGGCTTTCAGCGCGTTCAGGTCGATCACGTCGCCTTCCACCAGAGCCAGTTCAGACAGACGAACTTCTGCCGTGATCATAGCTTTGCGGGAGGTGAAGCCGAATTTCGGCAAACGACGATATAAAGGCATCTGACCACCTTCAAAACCACGACGTACGCCACCACCAGAACGTGAGTTCTGACCTTTGTGACCACGACCGCCGGTTTTACCCAGGCCAGAACCAATACCACGACCTACACGCCTTGGCGCTTGTTTGGCACCATCAGCCGGAGACAGAGTATTTAAACGCATCTCTTACTCCTCAACCTTAACCATGTAGGAAACCAGGTTGATCATACCGCGTACAGCAGGAGTATCCTCGCGCTCAACGGTGTGACCAATACGACGCAGACCCAGGCCCAGCAGAGTAGCTTTATGCTTCGGCAGACGGCCAATGGAACTGCGAGTTTGTGTAACTTTAATAGTCTTTGCCATGGTTAATTACCCCAGAATTTCTTCAACGGATTTACCACGCTTGGCAGCGACCATTTGTGGGGATTTCATATTTGCCAAAGCATCGATAGTTGCACGAACCACGTTGATCGGGTTGGTGGAACCATAAGCCTTAGCCAATACGTTATGAACCCCTGCAACTTCCAGGACGGCGCGCATTGCACCACCGGCGATAATACCGGTACCTTCGGAAGCCGGCTGCATGAACACACGGGAACCCGTATGAGCACCTTTAACAGGATGCTGCAGGGTGCCGCTATTCAGCGCGACATTCATCATGTTGCGACGGGCTTTTTCCATCGCTTTCTGGATCGCTGCCGGAACTTCGCGTGCTTTGCCGTAGCCAAAACCAACGCGACCGTTACCATCACCAACTACTGTCAGTGCGGTAAAGCTGAAGATACGGCCACCTTTTACGGTTTTAGATACGCGGTTTACCGCGATCAGCTTTTCCTGCAGTTCGCCAGCTTGTTTTTCGATGTGAGCCATCTTAAACCTCTTCCTTAGAACTGAAGGCCAGCTTCACGGGCAGCATCTGCCAGTGCCTGGACTCGACCATGATATTGGAAACCGGAACGGTCAAAGGATACTTTCGTGATCCCTTTTTCCAATGCGCGTTCTGCGATAGCTTTACCTACAGCAGTGGCAGCATCTTTGTTGCCGGTATACTTCAGTTGCTCAGTGATAGTTTTTTCTACAGTAGATGCAGCAACTATTACTTCAGAACCGTTTGGTGCGATGACCTGTGCGTAAATATGACGCGGGGTACGATGTACCACCAGACGAGTCGCACCCAATTCTTTGAGCTTGCGGCGTGCGCGGGTCGCACGACGGATACGAGCAGATTTCTTATCCATAGTGTTACCTTACTTCTTCTTAGCCTCTTTGGTACGCACGACTTCGTCGGCGTAACGGACACCCTTGCCTTTATAAGGCTCAGGACGACGGTAGGCACGTAAATCCGCAGCAACCTGACCGATAACCTGTTTATCAGCGCCTTTCAGCACGATTTCAGTTTGGGTCGGACATTCTGCAGTAATGCCTTCCGGCAGTTGGTGATCGACCGGGTGAGAGAAGCCTAAGGCTAAATTCACCACGTTGCCTTTAACAGCAGCACGATAACCAACACCTACCAGTTGAAGCTTTTTAGTGAAGCCGTCGGTAACACCTACAACCATAGAGTTCAACAGTGCACGAGTGGTACCCGCTTGGGCCCAACCGTCTGCAGCGCCTTCGCGTGGAGCGAAAGTCAGTGCATTTTCTTCCTGCTTAACTACAACAGCGTCATGGATAGTACGTGACAGCTCGCCGTTTTTACCCTTAATCGAAATAACCTGACCGTTGAGTTTTACCTCTACGCCGGCAGGAATGACGACGGGTGCTTTTGCAACACGAGACATTCTTTCCTCCCAATTAAGCTACGTAGCAGATAATCTCGCCACCAAGACCAGCTTGGCGAGCTGCACGATCGGTCATAACACCTTTAGAGGTAGAAATAACAGCGATACCCATACCGGCCATAACTTTTGGCAGCTCATCTTTTTTCTTGTAGATGCGCAGACCTGGACGGCTGATACGTTGAATGCTTTCTACCACTGCCTTGCCCTGGAAGTACTTCAGTACTAATTCCAGTTCAGGTTTGGCATCGCCTTCGATTTTAAATTCTTCAATATAGCCTTCTTCCTTCAGCACGTTGGCAATAGCCACTTTCAGCTTGGAGGAAGGCATGGTGACCGCAACTTTGTTCGCGGCTTGACCGTTACGGATACGGGTCAGCATATCCGCGATCGGATCTTGCATGCTCATCTGTCTTTACTCCCGTGATTCAATTGGTGACAATTACCAGCTAGCCTTCTTAAGACCCGGAATTTCACCGCGCATAGCGGCTTCACGGACCTTAATACGGCTCAACCCGAACTTCCGCAGGAAAGCATGCGGACGACCAGTTTGACGGCAGCGGTTACGCTGACGAGACGGGCTGGAATCACGCGGCAGAGACTGCAGCTTAAGAACTGCATCCCAACGATCTTCGTCGGATGAGTTCACACCAGAGATAATAGCTTTCAATTCCTCGCGTTTAGCGCGGTATTTATCAGCCAGTTTTACGCGAACGACTTCGCGTGCTTTCATGGATTGCTTAGCCATTAGTAACCCTGCCTTACTTGCGGAACGGGAAGTTAAAGGCTGTCAGCAACGCACGGCCTTCATCATCGGATTTCGCAGTAGTGGTGATAGTAATATCTAAACCACGAACGCGATCGACTTTATCATAATCGATTTCCGGGAAGATGATCTGTTCACGCACGCCCATGCTGTAGTTACCACGACCATCGAAAGACTTAGCAGACAAGCCGCGGAAGTCACGAATACGTGGTACAGCAATGGAGACCAGACGCTCAAAGAACTCCCACATGCGTTCGCCGCGGAGGGTTACTTTACAGCCGATCGGATAGCCCTGACGGATTTTGAAGCCTGCAACTGATTTGCGTGCTTTGGTGATCAGCGGTTTTTGACCGGAGATTGCTGCCAAGTCAGCTGCTGCGTTATCCAGCAGTTTCTTGTCAGCGATCGCTTCACCAACACCCATGTTCAGGGTGATCTTCTCGACCCGAGGGACTTGCATGACAGAATTGTAACCAAACTCAGCCATGAGTTTTTTTACGACATCGTCTTTGTAGTAATCATGCAGTTTCGCCATCGTACTACTCCAAATTACTTGATAGTTTCGCTATTAGATTTGAAGAAACGGACTTTTTTGCCGTCTTCGAATCTAAAGCCTACACGGTCCGCCTTGCCAGTAGCCGTGTTGAAGAGCGCAACGTTAGAAACCGGAATTGCAGCTTCTTTTTCAACGATGCCACCTGGTTGGTTCAGGGCCGGTACAGGCTTCTGATGTTTTTTAACCAGGTTGATACCTTCAACAATGACCTTGCCAGAAGACAGGACATTTTTTACTTTACCGCGCTTACCTTTATCTTTACCGGTAAGCAGGATAACTTCGTCATCGCGACGGATTTTCGCTGCCATGGTTCGCTCCTTAGAGTACTTCTGGTGCCAGAGAGATAATTTTCATGAACTTCTCATTACGCAGTTCACGAGTTACCGGCCCAAAAATACGCGTGCCGATTGGCTGCTCGCTGTTATTGTTTAAAATAACGCATGCATTACCATCGAAGCGAATGACAGAACCGTCCGGGCGACGAACACCCTTCTTGGTGCGCACCACTACCGCCTTCAGCACATCGCCTTTCTTCACCTTACCGCGAGGAATTGCTTCCTTGATGGTAATTTTGATGATGTCGCCGACGCCTGCGTAGCGACGGTGCGAGCCACCTAGAACCTTGATACACATTACGCGACGTGCACCGGAGTTGTCGGCCACGGTCAGCATAGTCTGTTCTTGGATCATGTTAGTGCTCCGCTAATGTCAACTACAACTTTAGGACCCAGGATAGGTCGTTAAGAAATCCCCACAATATGAGGGCGCGGCATTATAACACCGGTTCCCGATTATGGGTAGAAAAAATAAACGGCCCACGTACATGAGCCGTTTACCTATTTTCGAGAGGCGCTACTGTATTACAGAATCGCTTTCTCTACAACGCGAACCAAGGTCCAAGACTTAGTCTTAGACAGTGGACGGCATTCGCTGATTTCCACAACGTCGCCGATACCACATTCATTGTTCTCGTCATGTACGTGCAATTTGGTCGTACGTTTGATGAACTTACCGTAAATCGGGTGTTTCACCACGCGTTCAATCGCAACAACCATGGATTTTTCCATTTTGTCACTGATTACACGACCCTGCAGAGTACGGATCTTGTCAGTCATTACGCACCCGCCTTTTCAGTCAGTAAAGTTTTCACACGTGCAACATCACGACGCACTTGCTTCAACAGGTGTGTTTGCTGCAACTGACCGCTTGCCGTTTGCATGCGCAGGTTAAACTGCTCACGCAAAAGGTTCAGCAACTCAGTGTTCAGCTCTTCCACGCTTTTTTCGCGCAGCTCTTGTGCTTTCATTACATCACCGTCTTAGTTACAAAGGTGGTTTTGATAGGCAGTTTGGCTGCTGCCAGCTGGAAGGCTTCACGAGCCAGCTCTTCAGGCACACCGTCCATTTCGTACAGGACTTTACCAGGCTGGATCAAAGCAACCCAATACTCTACGTTGCCTTTACCTTTACCCATACGAACTTCGAGCGGTTTCTCGGTGATCGGTTTGTCCGGGAATACTCGGATCCAAATCTTACCTTGACGCTTAACTGCACGGGTCATCGCACGACGTGCTGCTTCAATTTGACGAGCAGTCAGACGACCACGGCCAACAGCTTTCAGACCGTAAGTGCCGAAGCTCACATCCGTACCTTGCGCAAGACCACGGTTGCGGCCCTTGTGCACCTTACGGAATTTTGTACGCTTTGGTTGTAACATCAGCGACTCTCCTTACTTGCGGCCTTTACGCTGCTGCTTTTTAGGTTGAGCAGCCGGTTCCGGTTGTTCAACTGCAGCCATACCACCCAGGATCTCACCTTTGAAGATCCATACCTTAACGCCGATTACACCGTAAGTGGTGTGCGCTTCAGATGTGTTGTAATCGATATCCGCACGCAGAGTATGCAACGGAACACGACCTTCACGGTACCATTCGGTACGCGCGATTTCAGCACCGCCAAGACGGCCGCTTACTTCAACTTTGATACCTTTAGCGCCAAGACGCATTGCGTTCTGTACAGCACGCTTCATAGCACGACGGAACATAACACGACGTTCCAGCTGTGAAGTGATGCTGTCAGCAACCAATTTTGCGTCCAGTTCCGGTTTACGGACTTCGGCGATGTTAATCTGCGCAGGAACGCCAGCGATATCCGCTACGACCTTACGCAGTTTTTCGACATCTTCACCTTTCTTGCCGATAACGATGCCAGGACGAGCAGTGTGAATAGTCACACGGATGCTCTTCGCTGGACGCTCGATAACGATGCGAGAAACGGAAGCTTTCGCCAATTCCTTAGTCAGGAACTGACGAACTTTAAAGTCGCCGTCCAGGTTGTCAGCGAAATCTTTGGTATTTGCATACCAAGTAGAGTTCCAAGGTTTGACAATACCCAGTCGAATACCATTAGGATGTACTTTCTGACCCATTGCTAGTCTCCAGAGTCTCAGCGATCGGACACAACCACAGTAATGTGGCTGGTGCGCTTCAGAATGCGATCTGCACGACCTTTAGCACGCGGCATAATGCGCTTCATGCTTGGGCCTTCGTCTACGAAAATCTTCGTGACTTTCAGATCATCGATGTCAGCGCCATCGTTGTGTTCTGCGTTAGCAATGGCAGACTCTAGTACCTTCTTAACCAGACCAGCAGCTTTCTTGTTGGTGTAGGCCAGAGTTTCCAGAGCTTGCGACACTTTCTTACCGCGAATCAGGTCAGCAACAAGGCGAACCTTCTGAGCAGAAGAACGAGCGTGGCGATGTTTAGCGATAGTTTCCATCTCTTCCTCCTACCTTAGCGCTTTTTAGCTTTTTTATCAGCCGCATGGCCGCGATAAGTACGAGTCGGCGCGAATTCACCCAGTTTGTGACCGACCATTTCATCGGAAACAAATACTGGTACGTGCTGACGACCATTATGGACAGCGATGGTCAAACCGATCATGTTAGGAAAGATCGTTGAACGACGGGACCAAGTGCGCAAAGGCTTCTTGTCACCGCTTTCCACCGCTTTCTCTACCTTCTTCAGCAAGTGCAGGTCAATAAAAGGACCTTTCTTGAGAGAACGTGGCATGGCTTATCCTCTAATTATTTTTTGCTACGGCGACGTACAATGAATTTATCAGTACGCTTGTTGCTACGGGTCTTCTTACCTTTGGTTTGAACGCCCCACGGAGTTACCGGGTGCTTACCAAAGTTACGACCTTCACCACCACCGTGTGGGTGATCGACTGGGTTCATCGCAGTACCGCGAACGGTAGGACGAATACCACGCCAACGAGCAGCACCTGCTTTACCCAGAACGCGAAGCATGTGTTCAGAGTTACCGACTTCACCTAAGGTGGCGCGGCAATCGATCTGAACTTTACGCATTTCGCCAGAGCGCAGACGCAGAGTTACGTAGGAACCGTCACGAGCAACGATCTGAACGTAGGCACCAGCAGAACGAGCCATTTGGCCGCCTTTACCTGGTTTCATTTCTACGTTGTGAACCGTTGAACCTACTGGGATGTTGCGCATAGGCAGGGTGTTACCTGTCTTGATTGCAGCATCAACGCCAGATTGGATCTGGTCACCCACTTTCAGGCCTTTCGGCGCCAGGATGTAACGGCGTTCGCCGTCTTTGTACAGAACCAGCGCGATGTTCGCGGAACGGTTCGGATCGTACTCCAGACGCTCAACCACTGCAGCGATACCATCTTTGTTGCGTTTGAAGTCAACCAGACGATAATGCTGTTTGTGGCCACCACCGATATGACGGGTGGTGATACGGCCATTGTTGTTACGGCCACCGCTTTTGCTCAGTTTTTCAAGCAGCGGAGCATAAGGTTTACCCTTGTGCAGCTCAGGGTTAACCACTTTAACAACGTGGCGACGACCCGGAGATGTAGGTTTACATTTAACAATTGCCATTGTTCTTACTCCTCCGACTTACTCAGCGCCGCTGATGAAGTCCAGATTCTGGCCTTCTTTCAGGGTTACGTAAGCTTTTTTCCAGTCGCTACGACGACCAACACGCTGACCGTGACGTTTAACTTTGCCTTTAACCAGCAAGGTGTTCACATCTTCGACTTCGACTTCAAACAGTTTCGAAACCGCAGCTTTGATTTCCGCTTTAGTCGCGTCTTTGGCAACTTTGAGAACGATGGTGTTGTTCTTTTCCATCGCAGTAGACGCTTTTTCAGAAACGTGCGGCGCGCGCAGCACTTTCAGCAGACGTTCTTCACGAATCATGCCAGCATCTCCTCAACTTGCTTCACAGCGTCAGCAGTCATAACTACTTTGTCGAAGGCGATCAGGCTTACTGGATCGATACCTGCTACATCACGAACGTCAACCTTGTACAGGTTACGTGCGGCCAGGAACAGATTCTCGTCGACTTCGCCAGTTACAATCAGCACGTCTTCCAGAGCCATGTCTTTCAGTTTCTGTGCCAGCAGCTTAGTTTTAGGCGCTTCTACAGAGAACGTCTCGACAACGATCAAACGATCTTGACGTACCAGTTCGGACAGGATGCTTTTCAGCGCGCCGCGGTACATCTTTTTATTTACTTTTTGACTGTGGTCCTGTGGCTTTGCAGCGAAGGTTACACCACCGGAACGCCAGATCGGGCTCTTTACAGAACCTGAACGCGCACGGCCAGTACCTTTCTGACGCCAAGGTTTTTTACCGGAACCGGTTACTTCAGCACGGGTCTTCTGAGCGCGAGTACCTTGACGGGCACCTGCTGCATAAGCAACAACGACCTGGTGTACCAGCGCTTCATTGAAATCACGCCCGAAGGTAGTTTCGGAAACAGTCAGCGCGCTCTGCGCGTCTTTCACTACTAATTCCATTCCTATCTCCTCGACGTTAAGCCTTAACAGCAGGTTTAACGATCAGGTTGCCACCGGTTGCACCCGGAACAGCACCCTTGACCAGCAGCAGGTTGCGCTCAGCGTCAACACGTACTACGTCCAGGCTTTGAACGGTTACACGCTCGTTACCCAGTTGGCCTGCCATTTTCTTGCCTTTGAACACTTTGCCCGGAGTCTGGTTCTGACCGATAGAACCCGGAACACGGTGAGACAAGGAGTTACCGTGGGTAGCGTCTTGGGTACGGAAATTCCAGCGCTTAACTGTGCCAGCAAAACCTTTACCTTTAGAAGTACCGGTAACATCAACTTTCTTAACGTCTGCGAAAATTTCAACGCTAATGTTCTGACCTGCAGTGAACTCTTCACCTTCTGCAAGGCGGAATTCCCACAGACCGCGGCCAGCTTCTACGCCAGCTTTAGCGAAGTGACCCGCTTCTGGTTTGGTTACACGGTTAGCTTTTTTGCTACCAGTAGTAACTTGCACAGCGCGGTAACCGTCGTTGTCCAGGTCTTTGACCTGAGTAACGCGGTTTGCTTCAATTTCGATAACGGTTACAGGGATAGAAACGCCATCTTCAGTGAAGATACGAGTCATACCCACTTTCTTACCGACTAAACCAATCATTGTTTCAACCTCTCAATCGCTCAATGACCCTGATTAACCCAGGCTGATCTGCACGTCTACACCAGCAGCCAGATCCAGACGCATCAGAGCATCAACGGTTTTCTCGGTTGGCTCAACGATGTCAACCAGACGCTTGTGAGTGCGAATCTCATACTGATCGCGCGCATCTTTATTGACGTGCGGAGAAATCAGAATGGTAAAGCGCTCTTTGCGGGTCGGCAGCGGGATTGGACCACGAACTTGCGCACCAGTGCGCTTCGCAGTCTCAACGATTTCCGCAGTTGATTGATCGATCAGACGATGATCAAACGCTTTCAGGCGGATACGGATTCTTTGGTTCTGCATGAGACCAGAGCTCCAATTATTTTAAACGTAAATGATTACTCCTCAAACCCATTTCGATTGATGGGAGAGTGTAATCGTTCTTCACATAACCCCCATATCGGGAGTATTGTTGACCGGCAAGTAAACTCATCGGCCCACTGACTCATATTGAATCAGACTTACCAATATTAGGTAAGCCCGAGCATTATACTTAAACACCAGCAAGAAGCAATCCAAACCACACTGAAAATGCTTTTATTTTGCGCTTTTCTCTTCTTGCTGCTGCTCAATCATCGCCTTCTTAAGCCATTCCTGTAATGGCATGTCAGGACTCTTCTTTTCTAACGCCATGATTTGATTGTCATCACTTTCATCAACGGGGGCATCTTCCTGAGCCTCATTTTCAGTCGCTGAATCGTCCGCTGCATCCGTTTCTTCGGCGGGTAATTCATCCTCGGGCGTAGAATTGTCATCTATAGAGGCCGTTTGATTCACTGCGGGCAGCGTTCTGTTCTTATAGATGTAATGCAAAGGGGATTGCTTATAAGGAAGGTGAGACTCTTCACTGACGGCAATCCGGTGACTCTGCCAGTTAAGGTATGCCAGATGGAGATAAGAACCGGCCAGCCCACCTGCGAACAGAAAAAGGCCGATAAACATCAGGCAATATAGACTTTTCCTGAGTGAGCGACGAACCGCCACCTTCACCTTTTGTTTGTTTAAGTGGCTTGTGTAAGCCGATAAATGGATGTTTTGCATTTTTGACCTAGAGATCTTCTTTTGTAAGCAGTTCAGGCATGTTGCCAGTACGTTTAGCTATTTGTATCAGGGTGCCTTTACCTACCCGCCCATCAACAGCAAGATTTTCCCGTTGCTGGAATAATTTAATCTTACCGGTCAAATCGTTGTCCCATCGCCCGGTTTTACTGAATGGCAGGTTCAGGATTTTACTGAGGGTCATATCCAGCCAGGCAGTATCCGTTTCTGGGCTGGTATTATTGATGACGCTCTTCCCGCTCGGTGTCTGTGGCAATAGCTGGGTATACTCCCCTGCCCACACGCTATCAAACCAGTTGCGCTGGACCGTCCACGTATCGCCTTTAATGAGAATATCCAGTGTCTCATCTGTCACTTTCACTACGGTCACATAGACAGTCTGCCCATCGACGCTAATCGGGCTCAGCCAGGGCATGCCTTCCTCTATTAAGGTATCGAGTATTGCTGTGCCTTTTTTGCAGGTCAGTTGCGCCCGCGCAGCTTGATCGCAAAACGCATCATCAGCAGATACATCATATCCCCATACCTGGAAGAGCTGACGCATACCGTGACGCTCATTACTGCCAACTTCACTGATTGTGTTCGCTCCCGCAGGGATTTCATGCAGCTTTTGCGAAAGGGTTACGGGCAGGGGGAGATAAGGTTTTGCATAGTTGAAATAGGTCCAACCCAAAATACCGCCAAAAAGCATGTACGAGGCGATGAGCAGCGTGAGGCATTTTTTTCTGCCCGGCATCAGCCCGCGGGCTTCTATACAAACCTTCATCTGCCGGTAGGTGACTGACGGTGTTTTTTCTGCATAAGCGCTGTTAAGTGAGTCCGCGGCCAATTCATTGATCAATTGGAATCGTCCCCCCGAAGCGTTATGCAGCAGTTTGGCCACCGGTCCGTGGATTAATGCGGGTTCCGCTCCAGCTGATTGCAGTCGTTGTGACAAATAATCTGAGGTTTCGGTAAAGCTCATTGGAAGCAGATGGTAATCAGTATGTGGAAAAGGCTTCCTGCATCCTTTACCGTTGCCAGAAATCCCTTTCCGTTCTTCAACTAACAGAAACGAAATGCAGGAGGATTGCGGATAGCTTTTGAATGTTCTTAAAAACTCATAGCTTTCTGCACAGAGATTTTCGGCATTGTCTACAACGATCAACCACGGCTGAGCGGTATTTTCCGTTTGGCCAAAAAATTCTGCAATTCGCAGAGGAAGTATAGAAGTTGACAAAGTCCGCCATTTTTTTAAATGAAAACAACAGGCTAACAATTGACCGAGGCTTTCGTTATCGGCATCGTTCACTGCGGCTGCACTTAAGTTCAGGACTTTGCGCTGACTCTCTCTGGCTATTTCATGTGCCAGGCGTGTTTTCCCCACGCCTTTATTCCCACCGATAATCGCAATGCCGCCCTGATTTAACGTCTGACGAATAAAGTCCTGAGCAGCTAACAAACGTATATTATTGAAATAATTACCGTCCAGAAACGGGTGGGTAATAAGTTTAAAGTAATCACAGTACATGCCAATTTCCATAACATTTTACACATTCAATGAATGGTGTATAAATACAAGAACCCGAAAGAGGAGTCAGTCTGAAAAATCAAGACACACAACCTCATTCATATTGAACATGTATTAATGTGCATCAATGTTTTTCTGCGTATAATATAGCCTAATAAGTAACCCGCTGGAATAATGAAAGTGCAAAGGAATGATCCAACACATGTATGCCATCAAGAATAAAAGGTATTGGCCAAAGATATCATTGAAGATGGCAATGTATATCGCAATTATATTCACATGCTCAATGCTTTGTTGCTCAAGCATATTCATTTTTGTGATGAGTGACGGAACAAGCAGTGGGTCGTTGCAGCCTTCTCGCACGTTCCAACCCGCAGCCAATACGCCAAATACGCTCTTCTTGAATCGTAAAAAACCTGCGCTTAAACAGGCAGTACAGTCTTCTACCGTGAATCTTAAGTTGCCGTTAGTCCTCAAGGGGATTCTGGCAAGCAGCGACAGCAGCCGCTCGCTGGCCATCCTGCATGGTCCTTCCGGTCAGCACAGCTATCGGGAGGGCGAGAAAATTGCTGATATGGATAATGTCTACCTGCAGTCAGTCAAACCTGATGAAGTGTTAATACGCACACCTCGGGGAACGGTAACTTTATTCCTTAATGATATATTAAGAGATAATAAACCTCCTGAACCGTTAAAAGTGAAGGCTAAAAGAGAACATGCAAAATACTTAATGCATTATTTAGTTGCCAACCCCATATATAAAGATGAGAAACTTGCAGGTTATAGGTTTAATCCCAGAACCGGCAGTAATATTTATCTTAGAACGGGACTTATTCCTGACGAGGTTGTCATGAAAATAAATGGACAAGCTCTCGACGACATTACCACCGCAGAAAAACACATTGAGCAACTGGAAAGTCTGAGAGATGTGCAACTTACCGTTCTGAGAGAGAATCAGCTTCAGAATATCTATATAAATTTAGCTACTATCGAAACATCGTTGGATACAGAAAGTTATGAAGAAGTTCATTAACCCCCTCTTAGTAAAGGCATGCATATTATTTGCCACTCTTCCTGGGATTGTCCACGCGGAAGAATTTACTGCGAGTTTTAAAGGCACGGATATTAAAGAGTTTATTGATACCGTCAGTAAGAATCTCAATAAAACCATCCTTATCGATCCCTCCGTGCAGGGAACTGTTTCTGTAAAAAGCTATGATGTTCTGAATGAAGAGCAATACTACCAATTCTTTCTAAGTGTGCTGGATGTCTATGGTTATGCCGTGGTTCCGATGGATAACGGGCTGCTGAAGGTCGTGCGTTCAGCGAATGCCAAGATGTCAGGCGTACCTGTCGCGGACAAAAACCGTCCCGGCAAAGGAGATGAAATTGTCACCCGTGTCGTGACGCTTCGTAATGTGCCGGTCAGGGAATTGGCCCCTTTGCTTCGCCAGATGAATGACAGCACCGGAGTCGGTAATGTCGTTCACTACGAACCGTCCAATGTCTTACTTCTGACCGGCAGGGCTTCTGTGATCAACCGGCTTGTTGATCTGGTCGAACGCGTTGACACAATGGGTGACCAGCAAAGGCAAACCATCAAACTTAAATACGCCTCTGCGCCAGAAATGGCAGAGATGATGAATAACCTGATCCGCGAAGAATCCAAAGGGCAATCGTCTTCCATATTACAAGCCAAAATCGTCGCAGATGAGAGAACCAATACCTTAATCGTCAGCGGGCCAGAAGGCGTACGCAGCCGCGCAGCAAAACTGGTTAGCCAGCTTGATAAAGACCAGTCATCCCAGGGCAACACCCGTGTTTTCTATCTGAAATATGCTAAAGCAGAAAAAATTGTTCCCGTCCTGACAGGTATCACGCAGGAGATGAAAGATGGCAAGTCGAGTCAATCAGGGGGTGGCTCTGGCAAGCCGATGAGTATCACCGCGGATGAACAAACTAACTCCATCGTCATTACTGCACAGCAGGATGTAATGCAGTCACTTGAGCAGGTCATTACCAAGCTCGATATCCGCCGTGCACAAGTGTTAGTCGAAGCCATTATTGTTGAGGTTCAGGATGGTAACGGACTCAATCTGGGTATCCAGTGGAGCAACGACAAATTTGGCGGAACACAATTTACCGGTACCGGAGCACCGATATCGACCGTTGCGGCTGGCGTACGGCAGTACAAAAAAGACGGTGTAATCAGCAGCGATAACCCCCTCAGTAGCACCCTGCAAACTTTCAACGGCATGACAGCTGGTTTCTTTAGCGGTGACTGGAATGTCTTAATGACCGCCTTATCCACCAGTAATAAAAACGACATTCTTGCCACGCCGAGCATCGTCACACTCGATAATAAAGAAGCCTCATTCAACGTCGGTCAGGAAGTTCCTTCCCTCTCCGGCTCACAGACCACATCCGGCGACAACATTTATAGCAGCGTGGTTTACAAAACCGTCGGCACGAAATTAAAGGTCACACCACAAATCAACGAAGGTGACTCAGTGCTGATGGAAATCGAACAGGAAGTGTCCAGCGTGGATACTTCTACCAACTCTTCGCTGGGCCCAACCTTCAATACCCGCACTATTTCCAACGCCGTGCTGGTTCGAACCGGGGAAACCGTCGTGCTTGGTGGTTTGCTGGATGACAGTACCAAAGAAACCAAATCGAAAGTCCCTCTGCTGGGTGACATTCCGTGGGTAGGCAATTTGTTCCGCTATACCAGTACAGAATCAGCTAAACGTAATCTTATGGTATTTATCAGGCCGACAATTATTCGTGATGATGAGGTGTATTCCTCAATTTCTAACAAGAAATATTCACATTTCCAGAAGTTGCAGAAAGCACGTCAGGATGAAGATCATCAGGATCTGCTCATACCAAATACCCGTTCTGTTTTACCGGATTACCCGGAAAAAACTGTACCTAAAACGTCCATTTCGGCTACACCAAATGACGGCAAACCTCGCAACCCGTTTAGCGGATAAGCCATGAACAGGGATATCGAATCGCCACAGGCTCCGCAAGCAGAACAGGTCAATCCTGCTCTGCCTTATAGCTATGCCAAAGAAAAAGGCATTACCCGGGTTGATAGCGTGCTTTTTTGCCGTCAGGACATTTCAGTTGAAACGCTGCTTGAAGCGCGGCGGGTCATGGGTGAAATCACGGCGATTGAAATCGTGGACGCACAACTTTTCGATGAAAAGTTATCTGCAACTTACCAGCGCAGTAGCGGAGCCTCTCAGCAAATTATTGATGATATTGATAACGAGGTCGATCTTCTGTCTTTATCTGAAGAACTGCCTGACAACGAAGACTTGCTGGCCAGTGACGAAAACTCGCCGATTATCCGCCTGATTAATGCGGTGCTGTCCGAAGCAGTAAAAGAAGGCGCTTCAGATATTCATATCGAAACCTTCGAACGCATGCTGAGTATTCGGTTCCGTATTGATGGAGTCCTGCGCCAGATCCTGCAACCGGCACGCAAACTGGCACCGTTCCTCGTATCCCGTATCAAGGTCATGGCAAAACTGGATATCGCTGAAAAACGTTTACCTCAGGACGGGCGCATTTCGCTGCGTATAGGCCACCGGGCGATTGATATTCGCGTTTCAACCATTCCTGCTCAGTATGGCGAACGTGTTGTGATGCGCCTGCTGGATAAAAACAACTTATGCCTCGATATCCCGAAACTTGGCCTGTCCCAACAGGATGAGCAACGGCTCACAGCATTAATCCATAAACCCCACGGGATCATTCTGGTCACCGGCCCGACCGGTTCCGGCAAAAGCACAACCCTGTACGCAGTGCTCTCTGCGCTGAACAATAACGAGCGGAACATTCTTACCGTAGAAGACCCGATTGAGTATGAGCTGGAAGGCGTGGGTCAGACGCAGGTTAATCCGCGTGTAGACATGACATTTGCTCTCGGGCTAAGGGCAATTTTACGCCAGGATCCGGATGTCGTTATGGTCGGTGAGGTCCGCGACAGTGAAACCGCTCAAATTGCAGTTCAGGCCTCACTGACCGGTCACCTGGTGATGTCAACGCTGCACACCAACAGCGCAGTCGGTGCCATCACTCGTTTACGTGACATGGGACTTGAACCTTTCCTCCTCGCGTCGTCACTGTTAGGCGTGGTGGCTCAGCGCCTTGTGCGGCGCCTGTGTCCGCATTGTGCTCAACCCGCGCCATTGGATATCTCCCACATTCCTTTGTTCCGCTTTTTACCTGAGCCACCGGCCGCCGTTTTTAAAGCTGTCGGATGCGCACAATGTCATTTCACAGGTTATAAAGGCCGGGCAGCGATCCACGAATGCATGGTGGTCGATAATGCTATCCGTCAGGCCATTCATGAAAATCAGGATGAGTTTTCCATTGAGAACATTCATCGCATAAAGGCCCGGAGCCTGCGGGAAAATGGTTTGCTCAAGGCTATCAGTGGCGAAACCACTCTCGAAGAAGTGATCAGGGTCACCGCGGAACAAGAGATTACGACAGGGAACGCTGTCTGATGAGCCGCTTCTCCTTTCATTCCATCGATTCGACGGGCAAGACGCAACGTGGCGTAATTGAAGCCGATACTCTCCGCCAGGCTCGCCAGATTATGCGGGAGCGAGGGTTAACGCTTGTTGAAATAAAGCAAGTCGGCAACTCGCTGACTGCCAGCAAGATGAAAAACAAAGGATTAAAAACCCGCGTCCCATCCCATGCTGTCTCATTATTTTCACGTCAGCTTGCGACATTAACCAATGCAGCCTTGCCCGTAGAAGCCGCTTTGGCCGTGATCGCCCGACAAACAGAGCACGCCGGACTCACGCAAGTACTTACAGCCATTCGTCATAAAGTAGTGGAAGGACACTCCCTTGCCGATGCTCTGGCTGATTACCCGCGCATCTTTGACCCGATGTTTAGAACGCTGGTCACCGCCGGTGAACGAACCGGACAGCTCGGTACCGTACTGGAAAAAATGGCGGATTATTATGAAATCCGGCAACAGATCAAAAGCAAACTGTCTCAGGCTATGATCTACCCGACCATGCTCACGATCGTCGCCATCCTGGTGATCATTATTCTGCTGGTTGCCGTCGTCCCACAAATCATCGAACAGTTTGTTCATATGAAACATACGCTGCCCATCACTACCCGCATCTTAATCGGCGTGAGTGGATTCCTGGAGCGTACGTGGTGGCTGTTGGTCATTGGCATATTCGCAGCTGTCACTGCCTTAAAACTGCTTCTCCGCCGTCAAAGCAACCTTATGCGTTTTCATACGGCGTTGCTCAGTGTTGCGGTTTTAGGCCCCCTTGTCAGGGCGATAAACAGTGCGCGCTATGCCCGCACCCTCAGCATTTTGCAATCAAGTGGTGTGCCTTTACTCGATGCAATGAAAATCTCGACTGAAGGGATAACTAACCTGCGCATCCATTACCTGCTTGTCCAAGCGGCAGAACATGTCCGACAGGGCAGTTCGCTCTTTGCCGTGCTGGAACAGACGCGCCTCTTTCCGCCCATGATGCTTTACATGATTGCTTCCGGCGAACAAAGCGGACGCCTTGGCGAACTCATGGCGCACGCGGCAGACAATCAGGACAAGCTGATGCAGCACCGGCTTTCGATGGCATTAGCACTGTTTGAACCCCTGTTAATCGTCACGATGGCGAGCATCGTCTTGTTCATCATCATGTCGATTTTACAACCCATTCTCCAGCTCAATAACCTGGTCAGCTAAAGGAATAACCCAATGTTAAATATTCAAAAACATCATTCTGCTACGCATAAAAATCAACAAGGCTTCACGCTGATGGAGCTGATGGTAGTTATCGTCATCCTTGGTGTTCTGGCTGCTCTCGTCGTCCCTAATGTCATGGGTAACAAAGAGCGGGCGGATACGCAAAAAGCCGTCAGCGATATCGTCGCTCTCGAGAACGCACTCGATATGTATAAACTGGATAATCACCGCTATCCGACAACCGAACAGACGCTTGAAGCCCTTGTCACCCTGCCCACGATTAACCCGTTGCCGGCCAATTATCGCAATGACGGATATATAAAACGTTTGCCCGCCGATCCTTGGGGTAATGAATACATGCTGCTCAGCCCGGGTGAACATGGCGCTATCGATGTCTTTTCTGCCGGTCCAGACGGTGAACCTAATACGGCAGATGACATCAAGAACTGGGTTGAGAAGGATAAATAACCTTGTCAGCGGCTAAACAATCCGGCTTTACGCTACTGGAAATCCTGATGGTGCTGGCAATATTTGCCATTGCCGCTGGCGTAGTTGTCATGGTTTTACCTTCCGACAACGCCCAACTCCAGCGCGCTGAGCAGATGAAGACGATAATGGAATATGCTTCTGAACGCGCCGTGTTAGAAGGGAAGCCACTTGGGCTTTCCTTAACGGCCAGCGCCTATCAGTTCGTTATTTTAGGTAACGAGTTAAGGCTAATTCCTGAGAGCCGTGAGCCTGAGTGGGCAGAAATAGACTCCGAGCGCATGCCGCTTGGTGGTGAATTTGAGAAAGAAGAAACCCTTTCACTCAGTCCGTTGCCGCTCAACAAATCTATCGACCGGCCACCACAGATTGTTTTTATGCCCGACGGCACGCTTTCAATATTTGAACTCAGTTTCTCTTCTTCAGCATCTGGACCAGCCTGTTGCAGCATTGTTTCAGAAGGACGATTGCCTCTGATATTCAATGTGAGAAGGTCTGAAAAATAATGCGTATGCCAGTAAAACCTGACGCTAAAAGTCAGCAAGGGATGACTCTGCTTGAAGTGATCATCGCGCTCGCTATTTTCGCCACCGCCGCGCTGGCGTTACTGAACAGTATGAGTTCGCAAATGAATGCGGTAGAGCATTTCCGCACTACCCTTTTTGCCAGTTGGGTCGCCGAAAATGCTCTGGTAGAAACGCAGATCCAATCAGGAAAGAAAGAAAGGGAAACCGTCACGCTTGCAGGTCAGCAGTGGTTTGTTGAACAACAACATGCCGTTGACGCCGGAAACAAAATTCTCCTGAACCGCGCACTTGTTCTTGAGGCTGAAGGTGCCCATACACCGCTCCTTTCCGTCAGCAGCTGGACACATATAGCGACAGAGAAACCATGAGTAAAAGTCGCACAACCAAACAGCAAGGCTTTACGCTGATAGAAGTCATGATTGCGATGGCAATATTTGCGATGCTGAGCCTGCTGGCCTATCAGATACTTTCTGCATCGGTGAAAAACAGTGAAATAGCACAGGAACACACTGCACGGCTGAACGAAATTCAGACGGCATTTTCCCTGCTGGAACGCGACCTGATACAAATATTGCCAAGACAGTCCAATACAGAAGAGGCGTTCTTATCAACGACTGAGACTTCATTGCGCTTTACCACTATTGGCAGCTATGCGGCAGCGGAGCCTTTATCTGCAAGTGATTTAGCCCAGGTTGAGTGGTCAATCACCGACCACGCGTTGACTCGCAGTGTGAACCCCCAGCCTTCTCCGTCTTTATCTGATGCATCAACGCTTTCCACCTTGACCATGCTGACCGGCGTACGCACTTTGCACTGGCGTTTCTATTCCACCGGCTGGACTGACCGCTGGAGCGAGGCCAGCACTTTCCCTGCAGCCATCGAACTCGTTGTCACTCTGGAAGACATGGGCGAAATACGCCGGCTCTTCCTCCTGCCAGCTGCACCCGGGAGCACAGTGGCTGAAGCTACGGGCAAAGCACCTGTGCCGGCAGATTCGGCGCCCGCACCGCAGGTTCCAATGAGTGGAGAGAGCATCATCAATGAATAAACAACAAGGCGTCGCACTGCTGATCGTATTAATGATCCTGGCCATCATGGCGGCATTAGCCACGAAAATGACGTTGCAATTTCAGGTCAGCCAGCAGCGTCAAAGCTGGTTGCTCAACCAGCAGCAATTACGCTGGCTAACCTTTGCCGCGGAGGAAATAGCATTGCCGCGCCTTCGGAAAGAGCTAACTGAAAACACGTATAACAATAACCTTGATCAGTTTGCCATGCAGGAAGGCGTTTTTAACGGGCGAGACGGTTTCTCCGTAAGCTACATTGTCGCGGATGGCCAAAACTGCTTTAACCTTAACAGCCTGCGTAATAACGAACCTGGCAAAACACAGGAAGATGAACCTTACAATACGCAGATATTGAAGCAGCTACTGCTCAATGCGCAGGCAACCTCCGTGCAAACTGAACGGTTCACTGACACTCTCAGCGATTATCTTGATACCGATAACGACATCCGCGCCGCCGGAGCCGAATCCGACTATTACGAGTCACTGACACCGCCACGTGCTGCGGCTAACCAACGTCTTTTTTCCCTAAATGAACTGGCATTACTGCCAGACCTGCCTCTTACAGCGTTGAAGCAAATACGAAATCAGCTTTGCACTCTCCCGGAAGAGTTCCAGCAAATTAATGTGAATACGCTGCCCCTGGAACAGACACCCCTTCTGAGCGCCTTATTCCTCGGGGGCATTAACGAGGACGATGCAACGAAACTCATCGCTGCGCGCCCGCGCAGAGGCTGGATTTCAGTTGATGCTTTTCTGAAAGAGGTCAAAAAACAAAAGCTGACTCTGGAAGTACAAAGCGGGGAACTGAAACCGCTACTGACAGTTCGCAGCCAGTACTTCGTTCTCTATACGCAAGGCAAGTTCGAAGAACAGCAAAACACCATGAGCAGTTATGTGCAGTTCAATCCAAAGGATTCAAAAATCCAAATTTATCAGCGACGCTATCGGGTAATTGAGTAAATGGAATACCTTCAACCGGCCAACAGGCTGTTTATCAGAGCTGGCAGCACGCCAGAGCATTCACTCCACTGGTTCACGGAGTTGGCAGAAAATGATGAGGACATTCATCTGTTGCCGGAAGTTGAGCATTTATCAGAACTTGCCACACAGGCGTCAGCACAGAATGTTTGTCTGCTCATTCCTGCCAGTGAAGTTATTTTTCGACAGGTCACATTGCCGCCGCGCGCGGGTAAAAATACCCGCCAGATGATTGCCTGGCTGACGGAGGAAAGCATCGCCAGCGATGTCGATACGTTGCACTGGGTTGAGCTTTTTCGTGAGGAGCAGACTCTGTTTGTGGCGGGTGTTGAAGCTGAATTCCTGAGAAGTTGGCTACAGATAATGAGTGATGCCAGTCTGAAGGTACGGCATGTCTATATTGATGCATTGCTGTTACCTCTGCCTGAAAAAGGCTGGTCGGCAGCCCGTATTGATCATCAGTGGCTGCTACGGCAGTCAGACTATTCAGGATGTCTGGCAGAACAGGTTTTACTCGATACACTGCTGGACATCGCAAAGCCAGAGTCAGTGCATTATCACGGGTTTGAACAGGATATCCCTGCTGACTGGATTCGCGCTGACCAGCCCATTCATCCTCTGATCATGATGAAAAATAACTGCCCGTCTGCCGTGAATTTACTTCAGGGCGAATTCGCCGTGCGCGAAGAAGAACCTGCATGGGGCCGTCATTTACAGCGGATAGCAACAGGTATGGCGATATTCACACTGGTGTTGATTATCGGTACTAAATTGTTCACCTGGTGGCAAGTTTCACAGCAAGAATCATTATTGAAAAACGAGATGCTGGCGCTTCATCAGACCTGGTTTCCGCAGGACAAGCACACCCGCAATCTGAAGTTCTATTTCGAACAAAATATGAAAAAAGCACCCACGGCCTTTCTTCCTGCACTGGCAAAACTGACGGCTTACCAGGGCAAGATCCCACAAATTGCCATCGATAAACTGGCTTTCCAGCAGGAAACGAAATTGCTCACGTTGCAGATTACGACCGATGATCGCGCGGCAATTGATGATTTTGTCGAACTGACTGCCAGTGATTTTCACTTTGCCATTTCTAATTTAGCCACGTCATCAGCGGGCATCACCGCCACTCTCATTCAGCGGAGTAAATCATGAAACAGTGGCTGATGATGAAAAGTGAAAGTGAAAGGCGACTGATATTGATTGCCGCTTTTTTGCTGACGTTGGCTTTTGTCTGGTATGGCATTTTAACGCCGCTCAACAATCAGATTGCCCAATCACGGTTCCAGGTCAATACCCAACGTCACCAGCTGGAATGGATGCTTCAGCAAACTCAGCGGCTCGGGGCACCTTCCGGACTGCGGGTTAAGACAGAAAAGCTGACGGATGCTATTAACACCTCAGCGGCGGGTTTATCCCTGCAACTTCCTAAGACTACTCAGAATGAACGGGGAGTCACCCTAAGCTTTGAACAGGTCCCTTACGCCACCCTTTTACGCTGGCTTGAAATCCTCAATAAGGAATACGGTATTCAGGTCGTGGCCATCTCAATAGTGACAGGTACCGGCCCCACCGGAAGCGTCAGTGTTCCACTACTCACACTGCGTTAACGGGCAGATGTAACAACAAGAGAGATGTTTCGTATGGACGGAGGATGGCTGCAATTGACTTTTATCACCTCATTACCCGGCGGGTTTTATCACACCTGTGTCGCTGTTTTGGGATTGCTGCTGGGCAGCTTTCTTAACGTCGTCGTTTATCGCTTGCCGCTGATGATTCACAACGAGGGTCAACTGACCGGACATGCCTTTAATCTGAGCCTTCCGGCATCACACTGCCCGGCCTGTAAACATCCGCTAAAATACTGGCAGAACATTCCGGTTCTGAGCTGGTTGTTGTTACGAGGAAAATGCCATTATTGCGCAGCCTCGATCTCGAAAAGGTATCCTCTGACAGAAGCCGGTTGTGCTGCCATGTTCCTTGGCCTCTCGTTTCTGTTTACCACGCCCCTGAGTTTACTGAGTGCTTTACTGTTATTTTGGTTTCTTCTGGCGCTTAGCCTGATTGACCTGGCCACTTACCTGCTTCCGGATCGGCTTACACTGCCACTGCTCTGGGCCGGATTACTTGTTCATTCCATTTCCGGAGAAGTGACCCTTCAGGATGCATTATACGGTGCAGCCGCAGGTTATATGGCGTTGTGGCTTTTGTACTGGGGAGTCAAAATCGTCAGTGGAAAAGAAGGAATGGGGTACGGCGATTTTAAATTGCTGGCGGCCCTGGGTGCCTGGGTGGGCTGGCAGATGTTACCCTATTTATGCATACTGGCTGCGCTGGCGGGGATTGTTTTCGCACTGGTGCGGATGGGCGTTTATAAAATGTCAGAGCAAATCCCTTTCGGCCCTTGTCTGGCAATGGCCGGCGCGCTGATTTACATCAGCCAGGAAAGCAACATAGTCTGGCTGATGTTTAGGTAAGACACCGAAGTTTATTGGGATTCTTCTTTCAACTGAGACTGAATGTAATTCTGGATGCCGATACGCCCGATTAATTCCAGTTCGGTTTCCAGCCAGTCAATGTGATGTTCTTCATCCGCCAGAATAGTAATCATTAAATCGCGGCTGACATAATCATGAACCGAGTCTGCGTAAGCAATGCCTTCGCGTAAGTCCTTCGCCCCTTCGAGTTCCAGCAGCAAATCAGACTTCAGCATTTCCTCAACATCTTCACCAATATTGAGTTTGCCGAGATCCTGCAAATTTGGGAGGCCTTCAAGGAATAGGATCCGCTCAATGTAGATATCGGCATGCTTCATTTCATCAATGGATTCATGATATTCGATACCGTTGAGCCGCATCAGTCCCCAGTTTTTAAACATACGGGCATGCAAAAAGTACTGATTGATAGCAACCAGTTCATTTCCAAGAAGTTTATTGAGGTGTGCAATGACTTTTTTATCGCCTTTCATAGGTAACTCCTCCGTTCCGGTATCTAAAGCGTAGATCCGGTTCAGAGTAAGTCAAAAAAAAGGCACACTTTTTAACTAAGTATTTTTAAGCGATATTTTTGTATTCAGGAATTTGCTGTAATTCATCTTCCATTATCTGTCGTGCCATGCGAACACATTTGCCACATTGCGTTCCTACCGGAACAAAATTCCTTAGCTGTTGGAACGTTTGCGGCTGGTAACGCCTGACTGCCTGTCTGATCGTTTTATCACTGACTGAATTGCACAAACACACGTACATATAAACCACACTTCGCATAAATCTTGAACTAACTGTAAATGAGAATGGTTATTATTGCAAATGTAGTTTGCTCTCTTTGCTATGCAAATTTAGGCAATAAAAAAGGGTGCCGAAGCACCCTTTTTTTGCTCTTAATTATCAGCGATTAAGCGATAACTTTAGCAACAACACCAGCGCCTACAGTACGGCCGCCTTC
>NZ_JYDG01000024.1:0-9642 GCF_003263545.1 Rahnella sp. AN3-3W3 | reverse complement strand
GGCTCGAAGCCTGAAATGAGGGAATCGCGGAGCGATGACATTTTGCGCCACACTCAGAACGATCAGAACATGTCCTTCGTTCCAGCGACAGCGCGCAGTGAAAAAGCGAGGGGAGTGCAGAGGGGAAAAGCCTTTCCCCTCTGCTCGGTTTCGGCGAAATATCTCGCGTGAGAACTATTATTGAGAAACCGAAACTTTCACAATTTAATCTCTCCCCTCAGGATTTACTCCTTCAAATCCACCTGATAAAACACATGTTTCCCAAACGGATCCACTTCATAACCGGTCACTTCTTTGCGGACCGGTTCGAAAATGGTCGAGTGGGCGATCATCACCGCAGGGGCCTGATCGTGCATCATCTGCTGGGCTTGTTCGTAAAGCGCGACGCGTTTGGCATGATCGGTGGTTTCTTTCGCTTCGGTAATCAGCTTGTCGAACGGTGCGTAACACCATTTGGCTGAGTTCGAACCGCCCTTCGCGGCGTTACAGGTAAACAGCGGACCGAAGAAGTTATCCGGGTCACCGTTCGCCGTCGTCCAGCCCATCAGTGCCGCCATGTGCTCGCCGTTACGGATGCGGGTCTGATATTCGCCCCATTCGTAACTGACGATGTGCGCTTTCACACCGATTTTCGCCCAGTCCGCCTGAATCATCTCCGCCATACGACGGGCGTTCGGGTTATACGGACGCTGAACCGGCATCGCCCACAAGTCGATATCAAAACCGTTCGGCATTCCCGCTTCGGCCAGCAGCGCTTTGGCTTTCTCAGGCGAATAATCGTAATCCACCAGCTTGTCGTTGTAACTCCAGACACCGGTCGGCAGCAGCGTTTTGGCGACGGTTCCGGTGCCATGGAATACCGCTTCGATGATTTGCGGTTTGTTAATCGCCATGGTCAGTGCCTGCCGTACTTTCACATTATCCAGTGGCGCTTTCTGCGTGTTGAACGAGAGGAAACCGGTGTTAAGGCCAGCCTTGCTCATCAGATTGATGTCTTTATTTGCACGCATACGCTCGAGATCGGCCGGATTCGGGAATGGCATCACCTGACACTCGTTTTTCTCGAGTTTAGCAAGACGCATCGAGGCATCAGGCGTGATGGTATACACCAGACGGTCAATCTTTGATTTGCCCTGCCAGTATTCAGGGAACGCCTTGTACAGCAGACGCGTGTCTTTCTGGTATTGCATCAGCTCGAACGGGCCGGTTCCGACAGGATCCTGATCGACCTTTTCCGGCGTACCGGCTTTAAGCATCTGATCGGCATATTCCGCAGAGAGAATCGATGCGAAATACCACGCCAGATCCGCCACGAATGGCGCTTCCGGACGAGTCAGATTGAAGCGGACGGTGTAGTCATCCACCTTATCAATGCTGCCGATAAGGTCACCCATTTTCAGGCTGTCGAAATTCAGGTAGGTGCCGCCGGAAATTTTATGGTACGGGTTATTTTCATCTTTCTGGCGCATGAACGAGAAGATCACGTCGTCGGCGTTGAAGTCGCGCGTCGGCTTGAACAGTTTGTTGCTCTGGAATTTCACGCCCTTGCGCAAATGGAAGGTATAGGTTTTACCGTCCGCACTGACATCCCAGCTTTCCGCCAGGCTAGGGATCAGCTCCGTGGTACCGATTTTAAAATCCACCAGACGGTTATAAATCGGTGCCGCGCTGGCATCCACAGAGGTACCCGAGGTGTAAAGTTGCGGGTTGAATTGCTCAGGCGAACCTTCAGAACAATACACCAGCGTTTTTGCAGAAACGCCACCTGTGATGGCCAGCGCCAGTAAACCTGTGCTTATTTTTAATATGTTGTGTTTCATTATTTTCCCTTTTTCCCTGTCCGGAGAGTGTTTAAATCTTCTTCATCGTGGAACATAAAGCAAAAACAGATTAACATCTGGATAACACGTAGTAATACTTTGTTATATATGAAAATCTTATAACAGGGAACAATATTTGCGCACATTCAGAGGTCAAGATGTCGACAACAATTGCAAAACAGCTTACCGAACGTTTCTACCGCTATCTCTCCGTAACATCACAAAGTGATGCCAGCGCGACCACTCTGCCAAGTACACCAGGCCAGCACGATATGGCGCGCTTACTGGCCGATGAGCTGCACCAGCTCGGTCTGGAAAACATTCAGATCGACGAATACGCGACAGTGACAGCAGTGAAATCCGGCACCAAAAAAGGTGGTCCGCGCATCGGTTTCATCACGCATATTGATACCGTGGATGTCGGCCTGCGCCCGGACATTCACCCGCAGACGTTGCGTTTTACCGGCGAAGATGTGTGCCTCAATAGTGAAAAAGATATCTGGCTGCGCCCTGCCGAGCGCCCTGAGATCCTGCCTTACAAAGGCGAAGACATTATTTTCAGCGACGGCACCAGCGTGCTGGGCGCGGATAATAAAGCGGCGGTGACTGTCGTGATGACATTGCTGGAAAACCTGACCGCTGAGCAGGAATACGGCGATATCGTGGTGGCGTTTGTGCCGGACGAAGAAATCGGACTGCGCGGCGCCAAGGCGCTGGATCTTGCGCGCTTCGATGTGGATTTCGCTTACACCATCGACTGCTGCGAACTCGGGGAAGTAGTTTACGAAAACTTTAACGCAGCGGCGGCGGAAATCACCTTTACCGGCGTGACCGCGCATCCGATGTCAGCCAAAGGCGTGCTGGTGAATCCGCTGCTGATGGCACAGGATTTCATCGGTCATTTTGACCGCGGAGAAACGCCTGAAAACACCGAAGGCCGTGAAGGTTATGTCTGGTTCAATGGCATGAGCGCGTCGCAGCAAGGCGCGGAACTGAAAGCCTCCATTCGTGATTTCAACAGCGCCAGTTTTGCAGCACGTAAGCAAAAAATTCATGATGTCGCGAAAGAGATCGCCGCGCAGTATCCGACGGCGAAAGTCTCAGTTGAGATCAGTGACACCTACAGCAATATCAGCAGCGCCATCGGTGAAGATCGCCGGGCGATTGATCTGATCTTTGCAGGTTTGAAAGAGATCGGCGTTGAGCCAAAAGTGATCCCGATGCGCGGCGGCACCGACGGTGCAGCGCTGTCAGCCAAAGGTTTACTGACGCCGAACTACTTTACCGGCGCGCATAATTTCCACTCGAAATTCGAGTTCCTGCCGGTGAATTCGTTTGTGAAATCCTATGAACTCACCGTTCAGCTTTGCCTGCTGGCGGCGAAGGGTTGATTTACTTTAGGTAAAATCATCCCAGCCTTCCCCTCGTGCGAGGGGAAGGCGCGTACGGATGTTACTTCAACGCACCTGAAAGGAACTGTTGCAGGCGGGCACTTTTCGGGCTGCCAAAGACTTCGGAAGGATCGCCCTGCTCTTCAATCACGCCCTGATGCAGGAAGATGACGTGGCTGGAGACATGACGGGCAAACTCCATTTCATGCGTTACCACCACCATGGTTTTCCCCTCTTCTGCCAGTTTTTGCATAATACGCAGCACTTCGCCAACCAGTTCAGGATCGAGCGCGGAAGTCGGTTCATCAAACAGCAGCACTTCCGGCTCCATCGCCAGCGCACGGGCAATAGACACGCGCTGTTGCTGACCACCTGACAAATTCACCGGATATTTACCCTGTGCGCGGGCGTCAATGCCCACTTTATCGAGATACTTCACCGCACGTTCACGCGCTTCCGCTTTGCTTAACCCCAGCACCTGCACCGGCGCTTCCATAACGTTTTCCAGCACCGTCATGTGGCTCCACAGGTTGAAATGCTGGAACACCATCGTCAGTTTGGTACGCAGCAGTTGCAGCTGTTTTTTATCAAACACTTTCAGCTGACCGTCGGTGTCGCGCACCATGCGGATATCCTGATTATTGACGCTGATCGAACCTTCACTTGGTTTCTCAAGAAAGTTAATGCAGCGCAGGAAGGTACTTTTTCCGGATCCTGATGAGCCGATAATACTGATCACATCACCCGCATTGGCAGACAAAGAAACGCCTTTCAGCACTTCATGGTCGCCATAGCGCTTGTGGAGATCGAGAACCGCTAATTTGTTTTCTGGCATAGTTTTTATCCGCAATAATTATTGGTTGGCTTTTTTAATGGGCAGACTGAGGCTTAACATGCGCCAGCCAGCGTTTTTCCGCCTTGCGGAACAGACCAATCAGGACAAAAGAAACACAAAGATAAATCACTGCTGCGATCCCGAAAGCATAAAACGGCTGATACGTCGCCGAGTTGATGTCGCGGGCGATTTTCAGCACGTCCGGTACCGTGGCGGTAAACGCCAGCGCGGTGGAATGCAGCATCAGAATGACTTCATTACTGTATGCAGGCAGCGCTGTGCGTAATGCCGACGGCAAAATAATGCAGGTATACAGTTTAAAGCGTGAGAATCCGTAGGCATTGGCCGCTTCAATTTCACCGTGCGGAACAGAACGGATCGCACCGGCAAAAATCTCGGTGGTGTACGCGCAGGTATTGAGCGTCAGCGCCAGGATCGTACAGTTCAGTCCGCTGCGGAAGAAGGCATTCAGGAAGTCTGTGCCACGCACGATTTCCAGGCTGTACATCCCGGAATAAAACACCAGCAACTGGACATACAGCGGTGTTCCGCGGAAAACGTAGGTATACAACCAGATCGGGTAGCGGATGAATTTGTTGGAAGACACGCGCCCCACGGCCATCGGCACTGCCAGTAACCCGCCGATGACGACGGAGCTGATCAGTAACCACAGGGTGATGGCCAGACCGGTGAATCGGTAACCGTCGCTGTAGAGCAGGGACATACCGTACTGTTGTAAAATCTCGATCATAGATCAGCCCTCTTCACACCCAGCGAATAACGGCGATCAAGCCATACCAGCACGCCGTTCGACAGCGTGGTGAAAATCAGATAAACCACACCCGCCACAATCGCAAAGTAGAACGGCTGATACGTGCCTTTACCGGCCAGCTGCGTGGCTTTGACCACGTCATTCAGGCCGAGCAATGACACCAGCGCGGTGGCTTTGAGGATAACCTGCCAGTTGTTGGCAATACCCGGCAGCGCAAAACGCATCATGGCCGGGAACAGAATTCGACGGAAAATTTGTGAGCCGCTGAAACCAAATGCGGTCGCCGCTTCGATTTGCCCGCGTGGAACCGCCATAAACGCGCCACGGAACGTCTCTGTGAAATAAGCGCCGTAAATAAAGCCCAGCGTGATGATACCGGCGCTCATCGGGTCGATATCAATCTGCGACATGCCGATGGATTCCGTCAGGCTGTTGAGAGCAATCTGCAAACCGTAAAAAATTAATAACATCAATACCAGATCAGGTACGCCGCGGATAAGCGTGGTATAGCAACCAAAAAAACCAGAAATAATCCGGCTCTTCGACAGTTTCCCACCAGCCCCGATAAGCCCTATCACCAGCGCTAAAATAACTGACGAAATCGCCAGCTCCAGTGTCACCAACGTGCCCTGGATAATTACCTGGGAATACCCATACAGCATGGTTTTTTCCTGTCTTTAATGGATCCCTGCGCAGGCAAAACGGCAACCTGCGTCAGAACCGCAGGGAGCGGCAAACCGCTCCCTTTGGCACATCTCACAGCGCAAATCAGCCGCCGTAAACGTCAAAATCGAAGTATTTTTTCGCCAGTTTGTCGTAAGTCCCGTCTTTACGCATGCTGTCAAACGCCTTGTTCAGTGCGTCTTTCAGGTCGGTTTCATTCTTGCGCAGACCCATGCCGGTGCCCACGCCAAAGAATTTATCGTCTTTCACTGAAGGGCCTGCAAACGCATAGTCTTTGCCCGCAGCCTGTTTCAGGAAGCCTTCACTGCCTGCCACTTCATCCTGGAATGCTGCATCCAGACGACCAGATGCCAGATCTGCATAAATCAGATCCTGGTTCTGGTAAGCCACCACGTTGATGCCTTTTGGCTGCCATTGTGCGTTGGCATAGGCTTCCTGAGTGGAACCCTGCAATACGCCAACGTTTTTGCCTTTCAGGGCATCCAGAGTGGGCAGAATTTTGGAGCCTTTAGGCGCGATAAGGCGGGCGTTAGCGGCATAAAGTTTTTCAGTGAAATCAATTTCCTGCTGACGTTTTTCGGTGATGGATAACGAGGAGATAATCGCATCAATTTTCTTGGCTTTCAGGGAAGGGATCAGTGCATCGAAATCACTTTCCACATAAGTACATTTGATGGCTGCACGTTTGCACATCTCGTTAGCCAGGTCGATATCAAAGCCGACCAGCTTGCCGCTGGAGTCTTTTGATTCAAATGGGGCGTAAGTCGGATCAGTACCGATATTAATTGCTTTAGGCGCGGCAGCAAATGCACTACCTGCACTGGCTAAGACCAGAACCAGCGGAAGAACCTTGAACAACTTTTTCATACATTAGCCTCAGTGATTATTCATCTGTTGTGGTTGTGTGTGCGTGAATGAACGTCTTTTTATAGTTTGCTGAACGATGCAAATGGCTTTTTGCCAGATTTTCTCATGCACTTTTCGTGCCGTTTCTCAGCACAGCCACTTTCCGCTGTGAGAGAACGAAAACCGGTCAAAAAAGCATCGGGATAATGAAAGTTTTCAAAGGTCTGAAGGAAGAATAGCTGAAGGGGCGGCGAACACTGCACCTTAATGAATCAAATTGTGATCATTGTTGGTGCAATGTAACTGAACTGCGCGAAATGAGTGCGGATTGGGAGAAGAAAGATTAACGACTGCCCTGCCATCGAACAAATAAGTCTTCAGGGAGCTCAATATCAAACTGATCAATCACCCGGTTTACCGTCTGATCGATAATATCTTCGACAGATGTCGGACGGTGATAAAACGCCGGAACCGGCGGCATAATAATAGCGCCGAGCTCAGCGGCCTGGGTCATGAGTCGCAAATGCCCGAGATGCAGCGGTGTTTCACGCACGCATAACACCAGACGGCGGCGTTCTTTAAGCACCACGTCCGCTGCGCGGGTCAGCAGGCCATCGGTGTAACTGTTCACGATACCGGAAAGCGTTTTGATCGAGCAGGGTAAAATCACCATTCCTGCCGTCTTAAAAGAGCCGGAAGAAATGCTGGCAGCGATATCACGTGAATCATGCACCACATCCGCCAATGCCTGAACATCACGCAGCGTCAGATCCGTTTCCAGGGTCAGCGTCTGGCGGGCGGCATTGCTCATCACCAGATGAGTTTCGATATCAGGCACGCTCTGCAATACCTGCAAAAGCCTGACACCATAAATTGCGCCGCTGGCGCCGGAAATACCGACGATAAGTCGTTTCATGAACACTGCCTTAGAAAAATGTAACCAGACCTGATGCTGCCAATACTGACATAAATCCAGACATAAAAAAACGCGCCCGCCCGGTTGTTCACCGGAGGGACGCGTTTATGCGAATGTCAGCAACCGGCTAATCAGCCTTCGTTGTGCATCTCAAGATTTTCAGCTTCCTGCTGACCACGCAATGCCTGAGCATCGTCGTTACGCAGGGCTTCGAGGTATTCCAGATAGTTCTGGTCAACGTCTTTAGTGACGTAAACACCGTCGAACACTGAACATTCAAATTTCTCGATGTCGGTATTGTCTTCTTTCACTGCGGCGATCAGGTCGCTCAGATCCTGGAAAATCAACGCATCAGCACCAATCATCTGATTGATTTCGCTGACTTCACGGCCATGCGCAATCAGTTCATTGGCACTTGGCATATCGATACCGTAGACGTTCGGGAAACGAATTTCCGGCGCCGCTGACGCCAGATAAACACGTCGCGCCCCGGCTTCACGCGCCATCTCAACAATCTGCTGAGAGGTGGTGCCGCGCACGATGGAGTCATCCACCAGCAACACGTTTTTATCGCGGAATTCAGCACGGTTGGCATTCAGTTTACGGCGTACCGATTTACGACGTTCCTGCTGACCCGGCATGATAAAGGTACGGCCCACGTAGCGGTTTTTCACAAACCCCTGACGGTACGGTTTATTCAGGATACGGGCGATTTCCAGCGCGATATCGCAGGAGGTTTCCGGGATAGGAATGACCACGTCGATATCCAGATCTTCCCATTCACGGGCAATTTTCGCGCCCAGCTTTTCACCCATACGAACACGGGCGCTGTAGACGGAAATCTTGTCGATGAAGGAGTCAGGACGCGCGAAATACACGTACTCGAACAGGCACGGATTGTACTGAGGATTTTCAGCACACATGCGGGTGTAGAGCTGGCCTTTTTCAGTGATGTACACCGCTTCGCCCGGCGCAACGTCACGCAGGAACTCAAAACCTAATGTATCGAGTGCCACACTTTCAGATGCCACCATGTACTCATTACGGCCACCTTCCAGCGTGCGCTTACCGATAACCAGCGGACGGATACCGTGCGGGTCACGGAACGCCAGCATGCCGTGACCGATGATCATCGCCACACAGGCGTAAGCGCCACGGATTTTCAAATTCACCGCGGCAACCGCAGCGAAAATGTTATCGGCTTCCAGGGGGTAATGCTGGAAACGATCCAGTTCACTCGCCAGGATATTGAGCAGAATTTCAGAATCGGAAGTGGTGTTCACATGGCGGCGCTGGCCTTCAAAAAGGTTGCTTCGCAATTCGTGAGCATTGGTCAGGTTACCGTTATGCGCAAGAGTGATGCCGAACGGAGAGTTGACGTAAAAAGGTTGAGCTTCTGAAGCGCTGGAACTGCCAGCCGTTGGGTAGCGCACATGGCCAATACCCATGTTGCCCTGTAAGCGTTGCATATGGCGGGCTTCGAAAACATCCTTCACCAGGCCATTCGCTTTCCGTAAACGGAAGTTATTATTGGCATCAATGGTGACGATGCCTGCGGCATCCTGCCCACGGTGTTGTAACACCGTTAACGCGTCATAAATCGACTGGTTTACCGGCATGAAACCGGCGATACCGACAATACCGCACATGTTGTCTTTTCCTCTTCAGCGCTGCCAGAACTAAATATGTTTTGGCAAGAAACTCGACGTGCTCTGCAGGTAGTCAAAGAACCACCTGATGATATAACTGAATTGTGGGATCAACTGGGATTGTTTCCAGTCTTCACTTTGTGAAAAACTGGTGAAGGTATCCAGGAAGAACAGCATCGCAGAGACGATTAACACCCCGCGCAGTGCGCCGAAGCACACACCTAACACCCTGTCAGTGCCGGACAACCCGGTTTTTTCCACCAGTGAACTGATCACATAGTTGACAATTGCACCTACGATCAACGTCGCGATGAACAAGATGGCAATTGCGATCCCGTTTCGAACTAACTCATCTTCGAAACGCGTGAAGTAGATGGCGAGATAAGGGTAATAATGGCTGGCAACAAAGAAGGCGCAAGCCCAGGTTACCAGCGATAAAGCCTCGCGAACAAAACCACGGATCAAACTGACTAAAGCAGAAAATCCGATAACCGCAATAATGACGTAATCAATCCAGACCATTAACTATTCCAGTGTCTAATCCAGTCACGTCTACCCCGGCATCCAGTTCGCGGCGAATTCTAACAGAAAAAGAAAACGTTTGCGTAGGGGAAATCTGCCGGTCAGACAAATTAATAATAGCGATTAAAAAAACCTCAATCGCAGCATAAACCTATAAAAACCCAGCCAGAGGATCTTATAGAAAAAGGGCACAAATCGCTTGTGCCC
>NZ_JYDG01000023.1:0-45533 GCF_003263545.1 Rahnella sp. AN3-3W3 | reverse complement strand
AATACCCCACCCCAGCCCTCCCCTTCGCAGGGGAGGGAGCCAGATTAATGACGTTTCCCGTCATCATCTTCATCAACGAAATCTTCGTCTTCGCCTTCTTCACCTTCTTCGTCGTCATCGCCTTCGAAGTAAGTGCCCCAGCCGTCGTAGTTAACGCCGTTGGCTTCAGCCAGGTTCATCAGCTGTTCAACCTGAGCGTCGATCAGTTCCGCTTTCAGCGCGATTTCGCTGATCACGTCACAGCACATCACAACAGAACCGTCTTCTACTTCCAGTTCTTCAGGGTCAGTCACTTCGTAACCCAGCTTGAAAGCTTCGACTGCTGCTTTCTCCAGAACTTCAAACTTTTCTGAAGATAAGTGGTGTTCGATAGTGTAAAGCGCGTCAGGATCACTGCCATCATCCAGCAGTTCTTCGATGATTAAGCGAGTCTCTTCACGTTGTTCTTCCAGCAATTCACGGTTTGCCATATCTCTGTCCTCAATCAATGTGACGTTTGTACGCTATTTTCACACACCGCAGGGCGCGTCTCCACTATTAAAGAGAAAGTTTTCTCGGCGGGGTTGTAATTGCATATTCATCCAGTTAAATTGAATTTTAATTCAATCCGAAATGCTTACGCGCTATGGAGCGACATCATGAGTTTGTTGAGTAAACGTCATTTTCTCAGGTTACTGGATTTTACCCCGTCAGAGATTTCGTCACTGCTGAAACTCTCCGCAGAATTAAAAGCCGCTAAAAAGAACGGCACCGAAAAAGCCAGTCTGCAAGGCAAAAACATCGCGCTCATCTTCGAAAAAGACTCAACCCGTACCCGATGCTCTTTCGAAGTTGCCGCTTATGATCAGGGGGCGAAAGTCACCTATCTCGGCCCTAGTGGCAGCCAGATCGGCCATAAAGAATCGATGAAAGATACCGCCCGCGTCCTCGGCCGCATGTACGACGGTATTCAGTATCGCGGTTTCGGTCAGGATAAAGTCGAAATTCTGGCGCAATACGCCGGTGTGCCGGTCTGGAATGGCTTAACCAACGAATTCCATCCGACCCAGTTGCTGGCTGATCTGCTGACCATGCAGGAGCATTTACCGGGCCAGCCGCTGCAAGGTATGCGTCTGGCGTATCTGGGCGACACCCGTAACAATATGGGCAATTCACTGCTCGAAGCCGCCGCGTTATGCGGTCTGGATTTGCGTCTGGTCGCGCCTTCAGCCTGCTGGCCGGAAGCCGAACTGGTTGCCACCTGCACGCATCTGGCACAAGAAAATGGCGGCAATATCACCCTGACCGAAGATATTGCGGCTGGCGTGAAAGACGCTGATTTCCTGTATACCGACGTGTGGGTTTCCATGGGCGAGCCGAAAGAAGTCTGGAAAGAGCGTATTAATTTGCTGCGCGCTTATCAGGTCAACAGCGCGATGCTGGCACTGACCGGCAATCCGCAGGTGAAATTCCTGCATTGTCTGCCTGCATTCCATGACGACCAGACCACGCTCGGCAAGCAAATGGCGGAAGAATACGGCCTGCAAGGCGGCATGGAAGTCACGGATGACGTTTTTGAGTCCAGCCACAGCGTGGTGTTTGATCAGGCGGAAAACCGTCTGCACACCATCAAAGCGGTGATGGTCGCTACGCTCGGCAACGCCTGATTTATCCCCGACGTGCAGTAAGGATGAACTTTCTGCACGTCGCAATATTTACAACGTTTTGCACTTTATCCCGCCCGTTCCCGTCAGAAGACCTCAATTTCAACTACCCTTTTTAAAGCGCTTTGGTTTTAACCTGTTCAATAGAAAAACAGAAACGCAGTAAGAAGGAACCGATATGAGCTCAGTTAATCTTGAGTATGTCCTGCGGCTGGAAAGCCTGTTAAGCAGGATTTACCCCAGGGAACACATCGCCGACCTGCTGAAAAAAATCCTGCATCTCGCCGACAAATGGAATTACGGCAAGCACCGCACCACCGATTGGGTGGATGGCACCAACATTTATCTGATTACTTACGGCGACAATATTCGTCACGGCGAACAACCGCCGCTGGCGACGCTGAATCACTTCGCCAATACCTATCTGCGCGAGATTATCAGCGACATCCATATTCTGCCGATGTATCCGTACAGCTCTGACGACGGCTTCAGCGTCATCGACTACCGGCGTATCGACGAACATCTCGGCGGATGGTCGGATATTCATCACCTTTCCGCTAATTTCAACCTGATGTTTGACTGCGTGATCAACCATATCTCCCGCTCAAGCGAATGGATGAAAGGCTATCTGCATGACGATCCTTATTACAAAGATTACTTTATTGCCTCGAATCCCGAGCTGGATTACAGCCGCGTTGTGCGCCCCCGCGCCTCGCCGCTGCTGACGCCGTTTATCAAGGCCGACGGCAATGAGTTATACCTGTGGACCACGTTCAGTGAAGATCAGGTGGATATCAATTTCAAAAACCCGCAGGTTTTGCTGGAAAGTATTGATGTGCTGTTGCAGTACGCCGCCAGTGGCGGGCAGTCGATCCGCCTCGATGCGATTGGGTATATCTGGAAGGAGGCCGGGACGCGCTGCATTCACATGCCGCAGGCGCATAACATCATCAAAGTCTGGCGGACCATCCTTGATGAAGTGATCCCCGGCACGCGGATCATCACCGAAACCAACGTGCCGCATCACGAAAATATCAGTTATTTCGGTGAAGGCGATGAGGCACACATGGTGTATCAGTTCCCGCTGCCGCCGCTCACGCTGCACGCCTTTTTACGCCAGGACACCACCACGCTCACCCAGTGGGCGCAAAGCCTGAATGCCGAAGCACGTTATCCTGACACCACCTATTTCAACTTTTTAGCCAGTCACGACGGCATAGGTCTGCGTCCGACAGAAACCTTCCTCAGCGATGACGAACGCAAATACATGGCGCAGGAAACCCTGCGTAAAGAAGGCCGCGTCTCTTATAAAGACAACGGCGATGGCACGCATTCGCCTTATGAACTGAACATTAATTACCTCAGCGCGCTGACCGAACCGGATGACGATACCGGACTGAAAGCGCGCAAATTTCTCGCCGCACAGGCGCTGTTGCTGTCGTTTATCGGCGTACCGGCGATTTATATCCACAGCCTGCTGGGCAGCGAGAACGATCTTGACGGTATGCATCAGTCCGGCATCAACCGCCGTATCAACCGTAAAAAGCTGGATCTGGGAAAAGTCGAGGCAGAGCTGGAGAAAAAGGACAGTCTGAGCGCCCGCGTTTTTTACGGTTTACAGGCACTGATTAAGCACCGCCGCGAACATCCGGCATTTTCGCCCCAGGCGGGGCAGCGGGTGTTTGATCTGGGTAAATCGCTGTTTGCGATGGAACGTTATGATCCCAAAACAGAGGATCGGATCAGCTGCGTATTCAATATCAGCGATCATTCGCAGGTATTGAAACTGGCAGTGGAAGGGAAAGATCTGATTAGCGGGGAAGCGTTTAACGGCCAGATGCGACTCCAGCCGTGGCAGGTGGTGTGGATCAAACACAAACTTAAAGCCCCGGAACGCCTCGGCAGACTGCGCCGCTGGCGGATGAAGCTGATCAAACGCACGAAGCGCTACACGATAAGCATTAAGCGGACAATGCGCTGACGTTCATCTTTACCACCGCTTTGCGCACATGGGCCGGTTCGCCCACCGCGCACAGCGGTTTATGCACTTCACCCGGATAGAACACCACAAAATCGCCGGTCTGCATGATCATGGTTTTTTCCTGCTCACCGGCGGCCAGAAACGCGATGTCTTTATCTTCCAGCCAGTCAGTATCCACATAACCTGCCGGTAAGTTGCTGAATGTCATGCCTTCGGTGCCGTTCAGCACAATCTGGATATCCAGATTACGGGCGTGGAATTCGGCACGGCGTTCGGCCTGCGGCGCGGTGGAATCATTGGAAATCAGCACAAACACATCGTCACCACGGATATCGTGTTTGCCCAGCGGCGTGTCCGCCGTGATGTGTTGCTTAACGTATTCAATGGCCTCGCGCAATTCAGCGGGCAGATAAGGAACGAGATGCAGCGCGTGGATGTTTCCTGTGATCATCATAACCTCGGGTTTGTAATGCATGAATGAAACAGCGTTTCATAAATACTAATCCTGTTTGCTGTCCGGTTGCCAGAGCGGGATCAAGATTTTAACTTCATGGGAAATATTTTTGCGGCTGAACGTCACCCGCACCCGGGAAACAATGGTTATGCAGTCAGATTGCATAAACCCTGAGAACATATTCAGTATGCCGCTTTCATCCTGTTGGTCTTACGAGCTATTTCTAAAAACTCACCCGCCGGTCACATATTTAATTAAATCCAAAGCAGCAAAAACAGATAATAGTTATTTAGGATTTTTGAGAAGTTATAAATCTTTAATCACAAAAAAAGCCATTCTATGCAAATTCATAATAAATCCTTTATTTTTTAGCGAATTAGGATTGAATAAATATTATCTCATACGGTCACTCACTGTCAGAAGGAATAATTACTCTCATATTCCGGTGATTATTCACTTTACTGAATATGCTAATAAATAAAATAATGATGTTTATCAATCAACAGGTAACCATCACCATGGTTTTATTCTGATGCGATCGAAGTCACATATTAAATGCCTGCGCGGAATATTATTCACTCCGTTCCGGGCGCACTTCCTTCCAGGCTGAATAACGCGTTTTATTCTCCACGGGATTTCTTTATCTGAAATTCAGCTGAAATTTAGCTGAAATTTAGCTGAATTTGACCGGAACATTATTTCGTCTTCTAAAAGGGATAAATATGAAACGGCATTATGTAGGATCCGAAATAGGCCAACTTCGCAGCGTGATGCTTCACCGGCCAAATTTAAGTTTGCAGCGACTGACCCCCTCCAACTGTCAGGAATTATTATTCGATGATGTGCTGTCTGTTGAGCGGGCCGGGAAAGAACATGACATTTTCAGCCAGACCCTGCGCCAGCAAGGCGTGGAAGTTTTATTGCTGACTGACCTGCTGACTGAAACCCTCGACAACCGCGAGGCCAAAGACTGGCTGCTCAGCCGGCAAATCTCGGATTACCGGCTGGGGCCACAATTTGCCGAAGAAATCCGCGGCTGGCTGGCAGATTTACCCCACCGGCAAACGGCCCGGTTTATGAGCGGCGGATTAACTTACAGCGAAATCCCCGATACTTTTCATAATATGGTCACGGATACACATCAGTTAAATGACTTTGTGATTAAGCCATTACCCAATCATTTATTTACCCGCGACACTTCCTGCTGGATATATAACGGCGTATCGGTGAATCCGATGGCAAAAGAGGCGCGTAAACGGGAAACCAATAATCTGCGAGCCATATATCGCTGGCATCCTCACTTTGCCGATAACGAATTTATTACTTACTTTGGCGATGATGAATTTAATTATGACCACGCGACACTGGAAGGCGGTGACGTATTAGTCATTGGTCGTGGCGCGGTATTAATTGGCTTATCCGAACGTACGACGCCGCAGGGTGTGGAGTTCCTCGCCCGTTCGCTGTTCAAACATCAGCAAGCCACCAAAGTGATTGCACTGGAATTACCCAAACATCGCTCCTGCATGCACCTCGATACCGTCATGACCCATATCGACTTCGACACCTTCTCCGTTTACCCGGAAGTCGTGCGCGACACCACCCAGTGCTGGACGCTGACCGACGACGGCCACGGCGGCCTGCGCCGCACCGAAGAACCGCAGTTCGTGCGGGCAATCGGTAAAGCGCTGGGCATTGATGACATCAAACTCATCACCACCGGCGGCGACAGTTTCGAAGCCGAACGCGAGCAATGGAACGATGCCAATAACGTCCTGACCGTGCGCCCCGGCGTGGTGATCGGCTACGAGCGCAACACCTGGACTAACGAAAAATACGATAAAGCTGGGATCACCGTTCTTCCCATTCCGGGCGATGAACTGGGAAGAGGCCGCGGCGGCGCGCGCTGCATGAGCTGCCCGCTTGAACGCGACGACATCTGATCACTGACTCCGGGGAAATCTCATGAACAAACCTGTTCTGGTTGTCGCTCTGGGCGGCAACGCATTACTGCGCCGTGGCGAGCCGCTCGAGGCCGAACTTCAACGCAAAAACATCTGTGTGGCGGCAAAAACGCTGGCTGCGCTATGCCAGAAATGGCGGGTTGTGCTGGTACACGGCAACGGCCCGCAGGTCGGATTGCTGGCGCTGCAAAACAGCGCCTGTCCGGCAGTCGCGCCCTACCCGCTCGATATTCTGGTGGCACAAACTCAGGGGATGATCGGCTATCTGCTGCAACAGGCGCTGAAAAATTGTCTGCCGGAAAGTCGCGTCTGCACCCTGCTGACGCAGGTGGAAGTCAGCCTGCTCGATCCGGCCTTTGATAACCCGACGAAATACATCGGCCCGGTTTATACGCAGGCGCAATCGGAAAATCTGGCTGCCGAAAAAGGCTGGGTGATGAAAGCCGACGGGCAGCATTTTCGCCGCGTGGTCGCGTCACCCCAACCACAGCGCATCCTCGAGATTGATGCCATTCGTACCTTGCTGGATCAGCACTACCTGGTCATCTGCAATGGCGGCGGCGGCGTGCCGGTTCATCAGACCAATGACGGGCTGGAAGGCGTGGAAGCCGTCATCGACAAAGACCTCTCGGCGGCGCTGCTGGCGCGTCAGTTACAGGCCGACGCGCTGTTGATCCTGACCGATGCCGATGCGGTGTACCTCGGCTGGGGCACGCCGGAGCAGCGTCCGCTGCATCACATCACGCCGCGGGATCTCGCCGCCATGACCTTCGATGCCGGATCCATGGGGCCGAAAGTCAATGCCGCCTGCCAGTTTGTCGATGCCTGTCACGGGCTGGCGGGGATCGGCGCACTGGAAGATGGCGAAGCCATTCTGGCCGGTCTCAAAGGCACCTGTATCCGCGCGGAATAACCCGTCCCCATCTCATTATTTCAGGATGATTTTATGACTACTACATTGAAAAACCGTCATTTCCTTAAGCTTCTTGATTTCACGCCGGAAGAAATTCAGCAACTGATCACCCTGGCGCTGGCGCTGAAAGACGATAAGAAATCGGGTCAGGAACGCCCTTGCCTGCGCGGGAAAAATATTGCGCTGATTTTTGAGAAAACCTCCACCCGCACCCGCTGTGCGTTTGAAGTCGCCGCGTTTGATCAGGGCGCACACGTGACCTATCTCGGCCCTGGTGGCAGCCAGATCGGACACAAGGAATCAATGAAAGATACCGCCCGTGTTCTGGGCAGAATGTACGACGGCATCGAATACCGGGGTTTTGCGCAGAAGATTGTGGAAGAGCTGGCGGAATTCTCCGGCGTACCGGTATGGAACGGGCTGACCGACGAGTTTCATCCGACCCAAATCCTGGCCGACCTGATGACCATGCTTGAACACTCGCCGGGCAAAGAACTCAGTCAGATCAGCTTCGCTTATCTGGGCGATGCCCGAAACAATATGGGCAATTCCCTGATGGTCGGCGCGGCGAAAATGGGGATGGACATCCGTCTGGTCGCGCCAAAATCCTTCTGGCCGGAAGAGACGCTGGTCGCTGTCTGCCGCGATATCGCCCGCACTACCGGCGCAAGGATCCTGCTGACAGAACACGTTGATGAAGGTGTACAGGGCGTCGATTTTCTTTATACCGATGTCTGGGTGTCGATGGGCGAAGCCAAAACCGCCTGGGCAGAACGTATCAGCCTGATGACCCCGTATCAGGTTAACGCCGCGGTGCTTAACGCCACCGGCAATCCTGACGTCAAATTTATGCACTGCCTGCCCGCTTTCCATAACGAAGAAACCACGCTCGGAAAGGAGCTGGAAATCGCTTACGGCATGAAAGGGCTGGAAGTGACGGATGACGTTTTTGAGTCCGCACATTCCATCGTTTTTGATGAAGCCGAAAACCGTATGCACACCATAAAAGCGGTCATGGTCGCCACGCTTGGCGACGACTAAGCCCCTTGCGTGAAGGCGTTTTGCCTTCACGCCTTTTTTAAGGATTACGTTTATGCGTACATTCAAATTCCCTTCTGCCTACACCATTTTATTTGTGCTTATCGCGCTGGTTGCAGGCCTGAGCTGGATTATCCCCGCCGGTCAGTACGACATGGCGATGAATGCCGGACTGGGTAAAGAAGTCCCCGTCTCAGGCACCTATCACGCCGTGACCGGCAATCCGCAGGGGCTGGTGGATATTTTCCTCGCGCCCATTGATGGCCTGTACAACCACACCACCGGTCAGGCCGGCGCGATTGATGTCGCCTTATTTATTCTGATCATCGGCGGTTTTCTGGGCATCGTGACCAAAACCGGAGCCATCGACGCCGGAATAGAGCGGGTTACCGTCCGGCTGAAGGGCAAAGAAGAGTGGATGATCCCCATTCTGATGGCGTTGTTCGCCGCCGGAGGCACCATTTACGGCATGGCCGAAGAGTCATTGCCGTTTTATACCCTGCTGGTGCCGGTGATGATGGCGGCACGTTTCGATCCGCTGGTGGCTGCGGCTACCGTTCTGCTCGGTGCAGGCATCGGCACGCTCGGTTCGACGATCAATCCTTTTGCGACGGTGATTGCCGCCAACGCCGCCGGGATCCCCTTTACCAGCGGGATCGGCCTGCGCGTGGCGATCCTGATCGTCGGCTGGCTGATCTGCGTGATCTGGGTAATGCGCTATGCCCGTAAAGTGCGCCGCGATCCCTCACTCTCCATCGTGGCGGATCAGCAGGAAAGCAACCGCGCCCACTTTCTCGGTAACCGCAGCGATGAACTGCTGCCCTTTACCGGCGTGCGCAAAATCATCCTGCTGATCTTCGCACTGGCTTTTGTGGTGATGATTTATGGCGTATCGGTACAAGGCTGGTGGATGGGGGAAATCTCCGGCGTTTTCCTGGCTGCGGCGATCCTGGTGGGGCTGATTGCGCGGATGAGTGAAGAGGAGCTGACTTCCACCTTTATCGATGGCGCACGCGACCTGCTCGGCGTGGCGCTGATCATCGGTATTGCCCGTGGCATTGTGGTCATCATGGACAACGGCATGATTACCCACACTATTTTGCACAGCGCCGAAGGCATCGTTTCCGGATTATCCAACGTGATCTTCATCAACGTCATGTTCCTGCTCGAAGTGGTGTTGTCTTTTCTGGTGCCCTCTTCTTCCGGTCTGGCGGTGATGACCATGCCGATTATGGCGCCGCTGGCCGATTTCGCGCATATCGGCCGTGAACTGGTGGTCACTGCGTATCAGTCCGCCTCCGGCCTGGTCAATCTGGTCACACCGACCTCCGCCGTGGTGATGGGCGGTCTGGCCATCGCGCGGGTGCCTTATGTCCGCTGGCTGAAATGGGTCGCACCTTTACTGGGGATATTACTGGTATTACTGATGTTAGCGTTAAGTCTCGGTTCTTTGATTTAAGTCTTTGTAGAAAATGATTTTTTTGCCATGTTGACGTCCTTTTATTTACCGGGAACATAATCATGAAAAGAACGTTGTCTGCACTTGAAAAAGAACACCAGCAACTGATCCTCTGCCATCAGCTGATTGCCAGCCGGAGTTTTTCATCACAGGAAGAATTGCGGCAGGAATTCCAGCGGGCGGGATACCGGAAGATCGGCCAGTCCACCATTTCACAATTACTGAAAACGCTAGGTGTGATGAAGGTGCAGAATGCCAAAGGCAAAAAGATTTATGCCCTGAATGAGCAGTCTCAGCTTGTTCCTGATGCCCTGAGGTCAGTAAGTGAAATGGTCACCGATGTGGATCACAACCCTCAGTTTGTGGTGGTCCATGTCATGTCGGGCTATGGCCGCGCCGTGGGACGGATTATCGATCAGCACCGTTTGCCGGAGGTGCTCGGGGTGATCGCGTCGAGCACCTCCGTGCTGGTAGCACCACGGGAAACGACAGCGCTCGACAGAGTTTGCAGGACAATCAGGCGGATACTGGCGATAAAGGAAAACCACAGCAGCAACCGATTGCCCTAGGCCATTTTTCCGCTTGACGCCGACAGTGAGCCGCCTATAATGCGCCACAATTTGCCGGGAGAACCCATGAACAATCGCCACGTTTTGTGCTCAGATGATCGACCAAACGCCGTGCCATCAGGCAGCCCGCTGCCGTTGTTCTTCCGTGGTATTACCGTTTTATTGAAAGCCCCTCATTGAGGGGCTTTTTTTTGTCCGGAATTTGAGTGCCCCACTTTTTTACGCGTAAAGAACAGGAGAATGACTATGGCCAATCCGCTGTATCAGAAAGACATCATTTCGATCAACGATCTCAGTCGCGAAGAGCTGGAGCTGGTTCTCGATACCGCTGCCAGCCTGAAAGCCAACCCGCAGCCTGAATTGCTGAAACACAAAGTGATCGCCAGTTGTTTCTTCGAAGCCTCAACCCGCACCCGCTTGTCGTTTGAAACCTCAATGCATCGTCTGGGTGCCTCGGTGGTCGGTTTCTCCGACAGCAGCAACACGTCGCTGGGTAAAAAAGGCGAGACGCTGGCCGACACCATTTCGGTCATCAGCACGTATGTCGATGCGATTGTGATGCGTCACCCGCAGGAAGGCGCGGCACGTCTGGCAACCGAATTCTCCGGCGGTATTCCGGTGCTCAACGCCGGTGACGGCGCGAACCAGCATCCGACGCAAACCCTGCTGGATTTGTTCACCATTCAGGAAACGCAGGGCCGTCTCGACAACATCAAAATCGCCATGGTCGGTGACCTGAAATATGGCCGCACGGTACATTCCCTGGCGCAGGCGCTGGCGAAATTTAACGGTAACCGCTTCTACTTTATCGCCCCGGATGCGCTGGCAATGCCGGGCTATATCCTGAGCCTGCTGGAAGAGAAAGGCATCGAATACAGCCTGCACAGCAGCATTGATGAAGTGGTTTCTGAAATCGACATCCTGTACATGACCCGCGTACAGAAAGAGCGTCTGGATCCGTCGGAATATGCCAACGTGAAAGCCCAGTTTGTGCTGCGCGCCGCCGACCTGACGAATGCCCAACCGCACCTGAAAGTGCTGCATCCGCTGCCGCGTATCGATGAAATCACGCCGGATGTGGATAAGACGCCATACGCCTGGTATTTCCAGCAGGCCGGAAACGGGATTTTTGCGCGTCAGGCTTTGCTGGCGCTGGTTCTGAACGCAGACACTGCACAGTAAACTTGAGGAGAAAACTTTATGACGCACGACAATAAACTTCAGGTTGAAGCGATCAAATGCGGTACCGTTATCGACCATATTCCGGCACAGGTCGGGTTTAAATTGCTGTCTCTGTTCAAGTTCACCCAGACTGAACAACGTGTGACCGTCGGCCTGAACCTGCCGTCCGGCGAACTTGGCCGCAAAGACATTATCAAAATCGAAAACACCTTCCTGACCGACGAACAGGTCAATCAGCTGGCGGTATATGCCCCGCGTGCGACGGTGAACCGCATCGACAATTACGACGTGGTGAAGAAGCTGATGCCGACGCTGCCGGACCGTATTGTCGGCGTGCTGCGCTGCCCGAACGGCAACTGCATCAGCCGTTTTGAACCGGTGGATTCCAGCTTTGCAGTCAAGCAGCGTGCGGACGGCGTGCACCTGAAATGCAAATACTGCGAGAAAGAGTTTGAGCATCAGGTGGTGCTGAACAATGATTAACCCTTTATACTGAGGGATAATTTTTTATTCACTTTAACTCAAATCAGGAGACATTATGTCCCGCGAAATCAGCACTGAAAACGCCCCTGCCGCTATCGGTCCTTACGTTCAGGGCGTGGATCTGGGCAGCATGATCATCACTTCCGGCCAGATCCCTGTGGATCCTAAAACCGGCGCGGTCGCCGACGACATCGCTGCGCAGGCACGTCAGTCACTGGAAAACGTGCAGGCGATCGTTGAAGCCGCTGGTCTGAAAGTTTCAGACATCGTGAAAACCACCGTTTTCGTGAAAGATCTGAATGACTTCGCCACCGTTAACGCCACGTACGAAGCGTTCTTCACTGAACACAACGCTCCGTTCCCGGCGCGTTCTTGCGTTGAAGTTGCCCGTCTGCCAAAAGACGTAAAAATCGAAATCGAAGCCATCGCCGTCCGCCGTTAATTCGCGCCAGCCATGCACCAGACCAGCCTGCGGGCTGGTTTTTTTTGCCCCATTTTCAGGCAAAGAAACCCTTTCACGCTCTATAATTAAGCAGTTCCGTCTTTTTTTCCCCGATTTTCAGCCCGTTTTGCACGCTGGCACACTTTATGCCTGATCTTCATTGTTATTGAACGATTCAATTGCAGCCTGTCCAGTTTGTGAGGTGATGATGATCAAGATTGACCTTTCCGATTCACCCTTTTTTGATGAGATGTTAATGGCGGATGGCAAGCACCGCAGCCATTATCAGGCCTACTGGCAGTGGTTGCAGCAAGCTGATCAACAGGCAGTCCAGCGCAAAAAAGAGGAAGCGGCGCTGTTGTTCCATCGGGTGGGAATTACCTTTAACGTTTACGGCGAAGATGATGGTGCGGAACGGCTGATCCCATTCGACAGCGTGCCGCGCATTATTCCGGCCAGCGAATGGCAAATGCTCGATCGCGGGATCTGCCAGCGGGTTCAGGCGCTGAATGCTTTTCTGCACGATATTTACCACGACCAGAAGATCCTCAAAGCAGGGATCGTCCCGGCGGAACAGGTGCTGGCCAACGATCAGTATCAGCCGTGCATGCAGGGAATTGATCTTCATCGCGATACCTACGCCCACATTGCCGGAACGGATATGGTGCGCGGCGGCGATGGCGAATATTACGTGCTGGAAGACAACCTGCGTACGCCGTCCGGCGTGTCGTACATGATGGAAAACCGCAAGATGATGATGCGGTTATACCCCGAACTGTTTGCCGAACAGCGTATCGCGCCGGTGTCCCGCTACCCATCCCACTTACTGCAAACCCTGCGCGAAAGCACGCCGGTCAACGATCCAACCGTTGTGGTACTGACGCCAGGCCGCTTTAACAGTGCCTATTTCGAGCACAGTTTCCTCGCCCAGCAAATGGGCGTTGAACTGGTGGAAAGCGTCGATTTGTTCGTCAAAGACGGCGCGGTGTTTATGCGCACCACCGCTGGCCCCTGCAAAATTGACGTGATTTACCGGCGTATCGACGATGCGTTCCTCGATCCGCTGGCCTTCCGCGCCGATTCCATGCTCGGCGTTCCCGGCCTGCTTTCAGTTTATCGATCCGGTGGCGTGGTGCTGGCGAATGCAATCGGCACCGGCGTAGCGGATGACAAATCGATCTACCCGTATGTGCCGGAGATGATCCGCTACTATCTCGCGGAAGATCCGATCCTCAATAACGTGCCGACCTGGCAATGCCGCAAGGAAAGCGATCTGTCTTTCGTGCTGGCGAATCTGGAAAAAATGGTGGTGAAGGAGGTTCATGGCGCAGGCGGTTACGGCATGCTGATTGGCCCGACCGCCAGCAAGGCGGAAATTGAACGCTTCCGCGATTTACTGCGTACCCGCCCGGAAAACTACATCGCCCAGGAAACACTGGCGCTTTCCACCTGCCCGACGTTTGTCGGCAACGGACTAGCACCGCGACATATCGACCTGCGGCCTTTTGCCCTGACCGGCGCGGAAATCCGTCTGGTACCGGGCGGCTTAACCCGCGTGGCGCTGGCAGAAGGTTCGCTTGTGGTGAACTCATCACAGGGCGGCGGCACCAAAGACACCTGGGTGCTGGAAGAAAATCCAACGGAGGATGACGCATGCTAAGCAGAACAGCCAGCGAACTGTACTGGATGGCGCGTTATCTGGAACGCGCCGAAAATATCGCACGCCTGCTGGACGTGACCAATAAGCTGTCGATGATGTCGATCCGTGACGTCAACGCCCGCGATGAAAACAATGATCTGCTGGTGCCGCTCACCATGACCGGCACGCGCACGTTATTCAGTGAACATTATCCGCAGGAGACGATGAGCAATCTGCTCAACTTTTTCGCACTGGACAGTTTCAACCACAGCAGCATTTTCAGTTGCCTGCAAATGGCCTGGAACAATGCGCATGCCGTGCGCGGCAGCCTGTCGTCTGAAGTCTGGGAAAGCATCAATGCCACCTGGATTGAGATGAAACTGATCCGCCGTCAGGGCGTCGGTTCTGCCGGTGCAGACTCTTTCTTCGACTGGGTTAAGGAACGCTCACATCTGTTTCGCGGCGCGATGTTCGGTACCTTACTGCGCAGTGATGCGATGAACTTTATCCGCCTCGGCACCATGCTGGAACGCGCAGACAGCACCGCGCGCCTGCTTGATGCCAAAAATCAGTTGCTGAATGCCGATGAAGATCCGGTGCGCGAATACTACCGGATGGACACGTTGCTGCGTGCCGTCAGCGCCCGCGAAGCGTTCCACACGTTATACAAGCAACAACTCAGCCAGAAGCACATTGCCGAACTGCTGGTGCTGCGCCGCGAGCTACCACGCTCACTGCTTTCCTGTGTCGAAATCATGGCCGAACAGCTGGAGGAAATCGGTGGCACGGCGGGTAATCTGCCCCGCCGCCGTGTTCATACCCTTCACGCTCAGCTGCGTTTCACCGAAATGGATGAAATTGTTGAGATGGGCCTCAGTCCCTGGTTAATGCAATTCCTTGACCAGACCAATACCATCGCTGAGAGCATTCATCAAACCTATCTGGAGGCTCAATAATGAAACTGAATGTCACGCATCAGACGCATTACAGCTATGCGCAGCAGGTTAAACACAGCACGCAATACCTGCGCCTGACCCCGCAGGATTCCAGCCATCAGAAGATTTTGTCATGGGATCTGACGTTACCGGAATACGCCACCCGCACGCTAGATGCCTACGGCAATGTGTTGCATGTCCTGACACTGGATCAGCCGCATCAGGCGATCACCATCGTCGCCAACGGCGTGGTCGAGATTGAAGACAATACGGAGGATGACAACTGCGGGCATCTTTCGCCGCTGGTATTTTTACGCACCAGCCCGCTGACGCTGGCTGACGGCGCGATCCGCGATTTCGCCAGCCGTTATTACCGTCCGCAGGCGCAGCACGAAAGTCTGTGCAGTCTGATGGGCGAACTGCTGCTGAAAATGCCTTACAACCCGGGCACCACCACGGTCAAAGACAGCGCCTCGCAGGCGTTTTCGGCGCAAACCGGCGTGTGTCAGGATCATACCCACGTGTTCCTCGCCTGTTGCCGCAGTCTGGGCATTCCGGCGCGCTACGTCAGCGGCTATCTTTACTCGGAAGATTCGACACACGTGGCCATGCACGCCTGGGCGGAAGCCTGGCTGGATGACCGCTGGCAGAGCTTTGATGTCACCAATAACACCTGTAAACCGAATCAGCATTTGAAACTGGCTATCGGCATAGATTATCTTGATGCATGCCCGGTCCGTGGTATCCGGTTGGGTGGAGGAAGCGAAGACATGCGCACTGTCGCGGCCGTTGCCATGCTCGACGTACCACAATAAACCTGACGCCTGAGGAAATTTTTTATGACTTACTGTGTGGCCATGCGCTTGTCCTCAGGCCTGGTGTTTGTGTCAGACTCACGCACCAATGCCGGAGTGGACCATATTTCCACCTTCCGTAAACTGCATGTTTTTCATCAAAGTGATGAACGCGTGCTGGTGATCCAGAGCGCCGGAAATCTGGCGACCACACAAAGCATTATCAGCCTGCTGCATCGCCGCTGCTTAGACGATGAACGGGAAAACCTGCTGAACGTGAAGTCGCTGTACGATGCCGCCAGCCTGCTGGGTGAAACGGTACGTGAAGTGATTGCACGGGACAGCGGCGCGAATCAGGGCGGCAACACGGATTTCAGCTGCAACCTGCTGCTCGGCGGCCAGATTAAGGGTGAAGGGCTGCGGCTGTTCCACATTTATCCGCAGGGGAATTTCATCGAAGCCACACACGACACGCCGTATTTTCAGATCGGTGAAAGTAAGTACGGCAAGCCGATTATTGATCGCGTGCTGAGCTACGACACCGCGCTGGATCAGGCGATGCAATGTGCGCTGATTTCGATGGATTCGACGCTGCGCAGTAATCTTTCCGTCGGCCTGCCGCTGGATGTGATGACCTACCAGACCGACAGCTTCAGCGCCGCGCAACAGCACCGCATCACCGAAACGCACCCGTATTTCGACATGATCCGCAAAGGCTGGGGCGAAGGCCTGCTGAGCATTTTTGGTCAGTTACCGCCGCTGAAACTAGACGAGTAAATCCGCTTCTGGCGGAGTGATATCTCACTCCGCTGCTTTATTTTCATCCATCTTCTGGACTATCTTCTTCTCGACCTCGAACGGGTCGATACCGCGCAGTTGCAGACGGCGGAAGCGGATGATGTTAAAGCCGTTCATGACCAAAAAACTGCCTTCGATAAGCGATCCGCCAATCGAACCGAGCCAGATGTTGTGCACTACCCAGCAGCAGGTTGAGCACCACATAATGCAGCGCGTGGTCAGCCCGCTGGTGCGAAACAGCGCCCAGGTACTGACCACTGTCGCGCCGACCGGCAATAATTCTACCCAATGATGTGCGCGGCTAAGCCCTAACACCAGCGTCAGCACAATGAAAACTACCATGATCCATTGATTACGGGTGCGCAGTGAAATCAGCGTGCGCAGGGAATTCAGTAAGGCGCTCATGCCTGCGGGGGCTGCGCCCATCATCAGGAAATGCACGCCGATGATGGCGCTGTAGGCAGAAAGCTGTTGTTTGAAGCGACGGTCGCTGCGGTTGAAAAACATCGTGATGCCGACCACGAAGGCCACAACACCAACTGACTGGGCAAACCAGTAATACGTCATTTGTCAGGAGTCTCATACGTGGAGGTCTTGCGCTGCAAAAGCAAACGGCGCTTCATAACTGAAACGCCGTTTCATCCTAACGATAAACCTGAGCGGTTACAATGTGACACCGCTTTTAAAGATGGCTAATTCACGGAAATCATTGAGTTCATTTTTGGCTTTGCGGCCATCGGCGATCGCCACGATCAGATCCACAAATTCACCCAGCAGCTGATCCATGCTCACATCGTGGATCAGTTGTCCGGCATCGAAATCGATCCAGTGCGGTTTTTTCGCCGCCAGTTCGCTGTTGGTTGCCAGTTTCACCGTCGGAACAAAACCACCGTATGGCGTACCGCGGCCGGTACTGAACAGCACCATATGGCAACCGGCACCCGCCAGCGCACTGGTGGCGACGGCATCGTTACCCGGCGCACTCAGCAGGTTCAGCCCCGGCGTGGTGAGACGTTCGCCGTATTTCAGCACGTCCATCACCGGGCTCTGACCGGCTTTCTGCGTACAGCCCAGCGATTTTTCTTCCAGCGTGGTGATACCACCCGCTTTGTTACCCGGAGACGGATTCTCGTAAATTGGCTGATTATGTTCGATGAAGTACTGTTTGAAATCATTCACCATGTGAACGGTTTTCTCAAACGTGCCTTCATCGCGGCAACGGCTCATCAGAATACGTTCCGCACCAAACATTTCAGGCACTTCTGTCAGCACGGAAGTCCCGCCGTTGGCGATCACGTAATCAGAGAAACGTCCCAGCAGCGGGTTAGCGGTGATGCCTGACAAGCCGTCAGAACCGCCGCATTCCAGGCCAAATTTCAGCTCGCTGAGTTTGCCGGGCACGCGTTTATCGTCACGCATCACGGCATACAGCTCGCGCAGACGTTCCAGTCCTGCTTCCACTTCGTCGTCGAATTTTTGCAGCGTCATGAAACGCACACGCTCTTCGTCAACGTCGCCCAGCGTTTCACGGAACACATCCACCTGATTGTTTTCACAACCGAGGCCGATCACCAGCACTGCGCCCGCATTCGGGTGGCGCACCATGTTTTGCAGCATGGTGCGGGTGTTCACATGGTCATCACCCAGTTGCGAGCAACCAAACGGATGCGTAAACAGGTAAACACCGTCGGTGCCTTCCGCATCATTGGTTTCTTTCAGGAAACGTGTCTGGATCTGACGGGCGATCCCGTTGACGCAACCAACGGTCGGGATCAGCCACAGTTCATTACGGATCCCGACCTGACCGTTTTTACGGCGGTAGATCTGCACATCACGATCCGCCATCTGTTCAGGTACAGTGGCGAAATCAGGCTGATACTGGTATTCGTCCAAATCGCTGAGATTGGTTTTGCCATTTTGCGAGTGAATATGCACACCCGCCCCAATGTCCGCCAGCGCATGCCCGATCGGCAAACCGTATTTAACAATGTTTTCCCCGGCCGCAATCGGGCGCAGGGCAAACTTATGACCACGCGCCACAGGCTGAGCCAGAACAACAGAATACCCGCCCGCTTCAACCTGCTCGCCCGCGTCGATATCGCGTAAGGCCACAGCGACATTATCAGCGGTATGAATTTGAATGATACTTTGCATAGTTGCTCTCTTAGCTGTAAGCCGCCAACGCATCACGCATGCCGCGATCATCAATCGCCTGCAATTGCTCGGTCACTTTCGCGGTCAGACCCGGCACGGTATTCAGGTCACGTCCCCAGTGTTCTTCATCCGCCAGCACAGTTTCGACCAGCCCGATCAGCGGCAGGCTGCCGTTACGCACATCACTCCACAGGCCGGAGAAACGGCTCAGCCAGTGTGCATCGTCCTGCAGCGGATAAACTTCACCGTTACGCTCACCCCGGTAAAACGCCAGTAACGCCGCCAGCGCAAAGGTCAGCCGAGGAGGCAGAAGCTGATTCTTTTCCTGACTCGCCAGCAGTTGCGGCAAAATACGGGTGCGGTATTTGGTCATGCCATTCAGGGCAATCGACAGCAACTGATGCTGAATGAACGGATTACGGAAACGGCTGAGCACCGCCTGTGCAAACGACGTCAGTTCATCCTGCGGCAGGTCCAGCACCGGCGAGATTTCCTCGGCGATCGCCAGTTCGACGAAGCGGCTGATTTGCGCGTCATTCATCGACTCGCCCACAGTATTCAGTCCTGCCAGGAAGGCCACCGGCACCAGCGCAGTGTGCGCGCCGTTGAGGATCGCCACTTTGCGTTCTTTGTACGGTTTGATGTCGTCAACCAGACGGATATTCAGCGGCAGTTTGTCCAGACGCAGTTCCTGAGCCAGACTTTTTGGCCCCTGAATGACGAACAGGTAGAAGTGCTCCGCGCTGTCAAAGAAGCTGTCCTGATAGCCCAGTTCTTCCTGCAGGCTGTCGACCTCACTGCGTGGATAACCGGTGACGATGCGGTCAACCAGCGTTGAGCAGAATGTATTGCTGTTTTCCAGCCACTGGGTGAATGCCGCCGGAAGCGACCATTGTTGCGCGTAACGCAGCACCAGTTCCTGCAATGCCTCGCCGTTGTAGTCGATCAGTTCGCAAGGCAGCAGAACCCAGCCTTTATCAGCCGCACCGGAGAAATGCGTGAAACGCTCGAACAGCAAACGGGTCAGCTTGGCCGGGAAACTTGCCGGAGGTGCATCTTCCAGACGATCGCTCTCGACATAGCTGATACCGGCTTCGGTGGTGTTGGAGAACACGAAGCGGATATTCGGGTCGCGGGCCAGCGCCAGATATTCATCAAACTGATGGTAGATATTAATTTCGCGGTTAACGGAACGGATGATGCGGGTATCACGCACTGTTTCACCCTGCTCGTTCAAACCGCTGATGATGGTCGTATACAAACCATCCTGAGTGCTCAGTGAAGGCGGGAAATCAGTATCAATCGGACGCACCACTACGATACCGGCATCGAGATCAGTATGTTCATTCAGCAGGTCGATTTGCCAGTCAACAAACGCACGTAAGAAGTTACCTTCACCAAATTGAATAATTTTGTCCGGGTGCTGACGGCCAGGGAAGTCACGGCGATTTAACCTTTGCATCTCACATTCACCTTAATTTGCTCAGACTCCGGTCTTTGAGGGCGGAAAAATTGCCCCGTGGCCGTCGTTCTTTGTTGGGATAATTATTTGTTATTTATGATTTTGTTTCAGGAGCGCAGGGATCTGCGCTCCGTTACTGTTTAGTGATGACTGCTTAGTTCATGCAGATCAGTTCAGTTCGATCTTGAAATACTGTTTGGCGTTGTCGAAGCAGATGTTTTTCACCATATTGCCCAGCAGTTCGATGTCTGCCGGTGCTTCGCCATCTTCCACCCAGCGACCGATCATCTGGCACAGGATGCGGCGGAAATATTCATGACGCGTATAGGACAGGAAGCTGCGGCTATCGGTCAGCATGCCGACAAAGCGGCTCAGTAAGCCCAGGTTGGCAAGCTGTGTCATCTGACGTTGCATGCCGTCTTTCTGGTCGTTAAACCACCAGCCGGAACCGAATTGCATTTTGCCCGGCATCCCCTCGCCCTGGAAGTTACCGACCATGGTGCCGATCACTTCGTTATCACGCGGGTTCAGACAGTACAGAATGGTTTTTGGCAGGCCACCGGCCAGACCCTGCGCGCCCAGCAGTTTTGACAGCGGTTCTGCCAGCGGCTGGTCGTTAATGGAGTCGAAACCGACATCTGCCCCAATCAATTGGAACATACGGGTGTTGTTATTGCGCAGCGCGCCAATGTGATACTGCTGTACCCATTCACGACGCTGATATTCAGAAGCCAGATACAGCAAAACACCGGTTTTGAACTGAGCAATTTCTTGCGCTGTCGGCGTTTCACCGTTCAGACGACGGGACAAAATACCGTCCAGCGTCGCGTCGTCCGCTTCGCCGTAAACGACTACGTCCAGCGCATGGTCAGAGACTTTGCAACCGTGCGCCGCAAAGTGATCCATTCGTTTTTTCAGGGCATCACGCAGATCGCTGAAACGGGTAATGGAGACATCTGCCGCCGCTTCCAGTTTCTTCATGTAATCGACGAACGTGCCCGCTTCAATGTTGAAGGCTTTGTCCGGGCGCCAGCTTGGCAGCACTTTGACATCAAAGCTGGGATCTTGTGCCACCGCTTTATGATGTTCCAGAGAATCGATCGGGTCATCAGTAGTGCCGACCATTTTCACGTTCATCTGTTTCATGATGCCGCGGGCAGAGAAGTCATCCTGCGCCAGCAGTTCGTTACCGCGTTCCCAGATTTCACCCGCGGTAGACGGGGAAAGCAGTTTGCCGGTGATACCAAACGGACGGCGCAATTCAAGGTGCGTCCAGTGGTAAAGCGGGTTACCGATAGTGTGAGGAACCGTTGCAGCCCAGGCGTCAAATTTCTCGCGATCGCTGGCATCACCTGTACACATACGCTCAGGCACACCGTTGGTACGCATCGCGCGCCATTTGTAGTGATCGCCTTTCAGCCAAATGTCATACAGGTTTTTAAATTTGTAGTCCTGTGCAATCAGCTCAGGCGGCAAATGGCAGTGGTAGTCGAAAATTGGCTCATCTTTCGCATAGTCGTGATACAGGCGACGTGCGAATTCTGTGTCGAGAAGGAAGTCTTCCGTTAAAAACTGCGCCATCTTAGGTTCCTCATCATGAATTCTGTAGAGTTATCACTCAATGGTGCGAAGTTATCACACCAATTTAGATTGTCGTCCAGCTCTTTTTAGGGGGTTAACCCTGCAGAAGCGGGCGATCCGAGACCATAAAAACCCACTAACTCTCTGTAAAATAATAGCGTTAAAGCTATAAACCGCTGTGGCCTATTATCCTCACAATCAGAGTGTCATTTTGTGATGTCACTCAAACTTTAAATCTGTATGACAAGTTAATTCTTACCGGATGTGACAAATCAGCGTTTTGCCCCTTACTCATTTCCCGTCTGCGCTTCATATCGCACCAGAAGCCTGCTGCTCAGGGCTTTGTTAATGCATTTTTACTCTTACCGACAACTTATCAGTCATTTTGGAAAAACAATCCTGTTCATTAACTGTTCAGATTAAATGTGATCATTCGGTAAAGTTGTTACACCAATTTCGTTTCGATAATTTCGATATCTTTGTTAATCACTTTCTGAAAAATGTGAAGCGCATCATGTTAAATGCACTTTTCATTGTAAAATCAAGTAAATAACTCTGTAGTTAAAAAAGTTAAGTAACCACACAATATAAATGTGGTTTTGTGATGTCATTCAAATTTTAAATCTGTATGACAAGTTATCTTTGCTTCGCTCGGACAAGAGCGTCAGAGATTACCTGCCACGTCCTTTCGCTGTTGCCCGGGCAAATCACTTCCCGGGCTCAATCAGACCATGGCGAAGCAATCTTTCTGGTGTCCAGGACGTTCATCGGATCCAAACGCACAAATAACAATAAAGCAGTGCGTTAAGCATCGGGCAGCTCCCAGTGAAATCTTCTGGCGGCGTGGTACCCGGAAAACGTTAAGGAAAGCCAGAACCCCACGCTTATTCAGGTGGTGCGAAAAACGCCCTGACAGCCTGTCGCTGTCATCGCCGGATTATTTACTGGGAGAGAGTTAAATGGCTAAGATTAAAGGGTTACGCTGGTACATGATCGCGCTGGTTACCTGCGGCACGATACTGGGTTATCTGACACGTAACGCTATTGCCGCCGCAGCACCTACGCTGATGAGCCAGTTGAACATCAGCACACAGCAATATTCTTATATTATCGCCGCCTATTCCGCCTGTTATACCCTGATGCAGCCGGTGGCGGGTTACGTGCTCGACGTAATGGGCACCAAAGTCGGTTACGCGATGTTCGCTATCATGTGGGCCATTTTCTGTATGGCAACCGCGCTGGCAAGCAGCTGGGGTGGCCTGGCTATCGCCCGTGGTGCGGTCGGTATGGCCGAAGCCGCCATGATCCCTGCCGGTCTGAAAGCCAGCAGCGAATGGTTCCCGGCCAAAGAGCGTTCAATTGCCGTCGGTTACTTCAACGTCGGTTCCTCAATCGGCGGGATGATTGCGCCACCACTGGTCGTCTGGTGTATCGTGATGCACAGCTGGCAGCTGGCCTTCATCATTACCGGTGCGTTAAGCCTGGTCTGGGCACTGGGCTGGCTGGTGTTTTATAAGCATCCTAAAGATCAGAAGAAACTCAGCACTGAAGAACGTGATTACATTCTGGAAGGTCAGGAAGCACAGCATCAGACTGACAACGGCAAGAAAATGTCTGCCATGCAGATCCTGCGTAACCGTCAGTTCTGGGGCATCGCGCTGCCACGTTTCCTGGCTGAACCTGCCTGGGGGACATTCAACGCCTGGATCCCGCTGTTCATGTTCAAAGTGTATGGCTTCAACCTGAAAGAAATCGCGATGTTTGCCTGGATGCCGATGCTGTTTGCTGACCTCGGCTGTATCCTGGGCGGCTATCTGCCACCGTTATTCCAGAAATACTTCAAAGTTAACCTGATCGTTTCCCGTAAAATGGTGGTCACCATGGGTGCGGTTCTGATGATTGGCCCTGGCATGATCGGCCTGTTCACCAGCCCTTACGCAGCCATCGCTTTACTGTGTATCGGTGGCTTTGCTCACCAGTCACTGTCCGGTGCGCTGATCACCTTGTCTTCTGACGTGTTCGGTCGTAACGAAGTGGCGACAGCCAACGGCCTGACCGGGATGGCGGCCTGGATGGCAAGTACCATGTTCGCTCTGGTGGTGGGTGCGCTGGCCGATACCATTGGTTTCAGCCCGCTGTTTGCAGCGCTCGCGGTCTTTGACCTGCTCGGTGCAATCATCATCTGGACTGTGCTGCAAAACCGCTCAGCAGCAGAAGTGGCTCCGGCTCCGCTCAAAACCGCAAAAGCCTGATCCATCGTAATAAAGCCCGGTAATGCTTTTACCGGGCTTTGCTGTTTTCTGACATTTCTCCAAAGCCTTTCTGCCCAATGCACGGTGCAACAGCCTTTCGTAAATCGTATACTGGCACTTGTATAATAAGTTCACAGGTCTGTCCGACACTTACTTCTTACAGGTTTCACTACTTTAAAGAGCACTCATATGGAATCCACAGACACCAGACGCCTTTATCAACAACTGGCTGCTACGCTCAAGGAACGCATCGAAACAGGTTTGTACCCGGTTGGTGAGAAGTTACCGGCCGAACGACTGATTTCTGATGAAATGGATGTCAGCCGCACCGTGGTGCGTGAAGCGATTATCATGCTCGAAGTTGAAGGTTACGTGGAAGTGCGTAAAGGGTCGGGCATTCATGTCATGTCAAACCAGCAGCGCCATCTGGTGGTGCCGGATTGTGGTAGTGAGTTTGGAACCTCCGGTCCGTTTGAGCTTTTACAGGCGCGTCAGCTGATAGAAAGTAACATCGCTGAATTCGCCGCGACTCAGGTGACGAAACAAGACATCATGCGTCTGATGGAAATTCAGGAACATGCGCGGCAGGAAGACCGTTTTCGTGATTCTGAGTGGGACTTGAAATTCCATGTGCAGGTTGCACAGGCGACACAAAACAGCGCACTGGCGACCATTGTTGAGAAGATGTGGAGCCAGCGATTACACAATCCTTACTGGCGCAAACTGCATGAGCATATCGACGAGAAGTCGATTGAAAGCTGGTGCGAAGATCATGACCTGATCCTGAAAGCGCTGATCCGCCGTGATCCGCACGCGGCGAAACTGGCGATGTGGCAGCATCTGGAAAACACCAAGCAAATGCTTTTCCGCGCCACAAGTGATGATTTCGAGTTCAACGTAGACCGTTATCTGTACTCAGAAAACCCGGTCGTGCATCTCGATCCGCCGTTGCTCAACACCAAATAATTCCCTTTAAGGCAGGTTAATTTCCCCAACCTGCCGTTTTACACTTTCTCCCCGCTCGCCCGCAGAACCTGTCAGACACTGTCGAGTAGTGTCAGCCAATGTAAAACCCTTTCCCAAACGCGCTTCAGACTTAAATGATCGGCCTCAACGCGCTATATTTACCTGTCTGAGCTATTGGTATTTTGTTACAGTTAGACCACTTTTTTTACCCGTTTGGGTCACGTTTCAGAAAGCAAAATGGCGCGTAAATACAATGCCATCAAAACTAATGGGATCAGAAACAACGGCATCAGAACAAATAACCCGCCAGGGACTTGGCTACCCTATCAGCCAGGCAGGCAGCGTCGAGACATTTTCTCCGCTGATGCTTTTGCTGACTCACTGAAAATGATGGAGTTTCACAAGACAGATGGAAATTATCACCTCACTCATCGATGCCCTCTGGCAACAAGATTATAAAACCCTCGCGGACCCTTCACTGGTCTGGGCGCTGTACCTGATTTTATTCATGATCATTTTTTTGGAAAACGGCCTGCTTCCTGCGGCTTTTTTGCCCGGTGACAGCCTGCTGATCCTGGTCGGTGTTCTGATAGCCAAAGACGCGATGAATTTCCCGTTAACGCTGTTCCTGCTCACCAGTGCGGCGAGCCTGGGTTGCTGGCTCAGTTACGCGCAGGGAAAATGGCTGGGGAATACGCGAATAGTACAAAGCTGGCTGGCACATCTCCCCGTGCATTATCACGAACGCGCGCATGCTCTTTTCCATAAGCACGGCCTTTCGGCGCTGTTAGTGGGCCGTTTTCTGGCCTTTGTCCGCACACTCTTGCCAACGATTGCCGGCCTGTCAGGACTGAGCAACAGTCGTTTTCAGTTTTTCAACTGGGTCAGCGGCTTGTTGTGGATCCTGATCCTGACCTCGCTGGGATATTTCCTCGGTAAAACGCCGCTGTTCCTCAAGTATGAAGATCAGGTCATGAATTGCCTGATGCTGTTACCAGTGCTGTTGTTAATCGGCGGACTGGTGGGATCAATCGTCGTGTTGTGGCGGAAAAAACATGCAGACCGTCAGAACAAAGGTAAGAGCGCATCATGAGCCAGAGGCTGAAAAGCCGGTCATTCATCTGGCCGGGGATGCTGATGCTGGTCGCGATTGTGGCCATGTTCGGACTGGCATTATGGCACCTGCCGGTGCCTGCCAGCGCACTGCAAATTCGCCCTGCCAGAACCGGGACGTCACTGCCTGACGGCTTTTATGTTTACCAGAGCCTCAGTCAGCGGGGCATCCATATCAAAAGCATTACGCCGCTCAATGACGGGCTGGTGGTTCAGCTTGATTCTTCATCTGAGCGCAAACTGGCAGAAGAAGCCTTGCAGGATATTCTGCCGCCGGGATTTATGATTCAGTACTACGAGCAGCCGACCGCTAAAGCGTGGATCCATAAACTGGATCGCGACCGTCTGAAATTTGGATAATTCCCTTAGCGACAAAAGGGGATTCATCTGATATCACCGCCCATTCAGCGGTGATATCATTCAAAGCGAGTTATTCACTCAACTAATCATTTAGGAAATTAAGTGCCACACTCACTTAATCATTAAAAGGAAGCTACAAGATGAAACTGACATTAACCGCCCTCGTTTTCGCCCCTGCCCTGTTGTTCACCACGGCCAGCTTTGCGGCATCGCAGCCAGAAACCTGCGCCACTAAGCAAAACGAAATCCAGAAGCAAATCGACGAAGCTCGTGCGCACAACAATCAGAACCGTGTAGACGGACTGGAGAAAGCGCTGCGCGAGAATAAAGAACATTGCACCGAAGCCGGTCTGCAAGCTGAAAAGCAGAAAAAAATTGAAGAAAAACGTGAAAAAGTCGCAGAACGTGAGCAGGAGCTGAAAGAAGCTCAGGCGAAAGGCGATCATGACAAAGTCATCAAAAAGCAGCATAAACTGGACGAAGCGAAGTCTGAACTGAAAGAAGCTGAAGCGAAGTAATCCTTTCTGCCAGAGTCGATTTCCGTAGTTAGATTTACCGCGATATAGCGGATTTTTCAGGGTTTCTGTGGGTGTTAACAGATAATTCGTATTTGCGATAACCTGAATATCCGCTATGTTAAAAGTTCGAATCAGTTAACGTATGGAGTGACTTACACATGGCTAGTAATACATCAGAACAACTGCGCGCTGAACTCAAGTCATTGGCAGATACGCTGGAAGAAGTTCTTCAGACCTCTACCGATAAGCCGAAAGCTGAACTCGATAAACTGCGTGGCAAAGCAGAATCCCTGCTTAAAGATACCCGCGAACGTCTGAGCGATACGGGCGATAAGATTGCCTATCAGACTAAAGAAATTGCCGGTAAAGCCGACGATTACGTACATGAAAAACCCTGGACTGGCGTTGGTATTGGTGCCGCAGTCGGCGTTGTCATCGGCGTTCTGTTAGCCCGCCGCTAATTATGGCTGAGCCAATTAAACCTGCACCACAAGGACCAGGAAAAGGGTTGTTTGACATCGTTTCACGCATCGCTACTGTCATGGTGAGCATTGTTGAATCGCGTGTCAGGCTGGCCGTTATCGAGCTGGAAGAGGAAAAGGCCAATATTTTCCAATTACTGCTCATGGTCGGGATTACCCTGATACTTACCGCTTTTGGTCTGATGAGTTTGCTGGTGGTGTTGTTCTGGGCCATCGATCCGGCCTATCGTCTTACGGCGATAGCCACGACGACGGGCGTATTGCTGCTTCTGGCAGTGATCCTTGGCGCAATGACGCTGGCGAAAGCCAAACGCTCCACGTTGCTCAGCCTCACCCGCAAGCAACTGGACGTTGATCGCGCCCTGTTGGAAAAGGATGACGAGCAATGAGTATTCCGGACCGCGCTATCGAAAAAGTCAGACTGCTGCGCAAAATCGAGCGTCAGCGTGGCGAGCTTTCTCAGGCCGGTTCTGACTGGCTGGAGGCCACCGCGAAAGTAGACCATTACTGGGTAAAACTGGTAGATATACGTAAATATCTGGTCGTGGGCTCAAGCCTGCTGGCAGTTTATGGTATCCGCCATCCCAGTGCGGTCGTCCGCTGGTCACGGCGTGCTTTTGGCATCTGGGGCACCGTCAGGTTGTTCCGTAAAACCATCGGCAACAAATAGCCTCAACCTCCTCCTGTTAAAAGGGCTGATTGGAAAACAATCAGCCCTTTTCTTTTTGAATAACAATCTCTCAGCTGTTCAATTTATTTGAAGCATTCCAACAGTTTTACTTGCTAACAAAGCGTAACCATCCGACTTATTATCTCGTCATCAACTGATGCGGTAACGGCATGAAACATTTTCTGACCGGACCGGTAACATTTTAGCCCGCCTTGGGCATATTAATCTGGAGTAGAAAATGAACAAGTTACAAGACACTGCTTTGCTGGTTGCCCGTATTCTGATGCCAATCCTGTTCATCGTTGCAGGCTGGGGCAAAATCAACGGTTACACCGCGACTGCGGGTTACATGACGTCTATGGGCGTGCCAAGCTTCTTCCTGCCACTGACTATCCTGCTTGAATTCGGCGGCGGTCTGGCGATTCTGTTTGGTTTCTTCACCCGTACTACGGCGCTGATCACTGCAATCTTCACCATTCTGACTGCACTGATTTTCCACACTGATTTCGCACAGGGCGTGAACCAGATGATGTTCATGAAAAACCTGTCCATCGCCGGTGGTTTCTTCGTACTGTTCGCTTCCGGCCCGGGCGCATTCAGCATCGACCGTCTGATCAAGAAAAACTGGTAATTGCCCCGGCACCAGGGAGCAACATCCACGCTATAATTAAATAAGACAAAAGAGTGACCTGCAGGGCGATGTGATTTATCACCTCGCCCTTTTTTATTAGTTATCTGTAAATCTCGCCTGAATCATTCGGGTTACGGCTCGAAGGATGACGGGGAAGGAGGAAATATGGGACAACTCGTCAATGGCGTTTGGCAGGACACCTGGTACGACACCAAGTCGACCGGCGGTCATTTCAAACGTTCAGCAGCACAGTTTCGCAACTGGATAACGCCGGATGGCACTCCTGGCGAGCACGGCGTGGGCGGTTTTGCCGCAGAGCGCGACCGCTACCATTTGTATGTTTCACTGGCCTGTCCGTGGGCGCACCGCACATTGTTGATGCGCACGCTGAAAGGGCTGCAAGAGTTTATTCCGGTTTCTGTCGTTCATCCGCTGATGCTGGAACATGGCTGGACTTTCGGCACTGATTTCCCGGCGGCAACCGGCGATGATTTGTATCATCTCAACTATGCCTATGAGATCTATCTGCGGGCGCAGAATGATTATACGGGTCGCGTTACCGTGCCGATCCTGTGGGATAAAAAACAGCAAACCATCGTCAGCAATGAGTCCGCCGATATCATCCGCATGTTTAACAGCGCGTTTGATGCCGTGGGTGCAAAAGCCGGAGATTATTATCCCGGGGCGTTACGTCCGGCAATTGATGAGATTAATGAGTGGGTCTATCCGCAGATCAACAATGGTGTGTATAAGGCGGGTTTTGCGACGTCTCAGGACGCTTACGATGAAGCGGTTGACGGTGTTTTCGCGGCGCTGGAACGGGCCGAGGAACTGCTGAGTAAACACCGTTATCTGACCGGTAATCAGCTGACTGAAGCCGATCTCCGTTTGTGGACCACGCTGGTGCGGTTTGATCCGGTGTACGTCACGCACTTCAAGTGTGACCGCTACCGGATCAGCGATTACCCGAATCTGTACGGTTTCCTGCGCGATATCTACCAGATGCCGGGCATTCGTGACACGGTGGATTTTGCCCATATCCGTAATCACTATTACCGCAGCCACGCGACCATCAATCCTTACGGCATAATCTCGACCGGACCGGCACAGGATTTAGAGTCTGAACACGGCCGCGATACGCGTTTTTGATTGAGTTCTGCGCCTTCCCCTTTCACAAAAGGGGAAGGAAAATTTACTTCACTTCCCGCGTCGCCAGTAACTTTGGAATTTCACGCAGGAACCAGGCTTTTGCCTCGCCCATGCTGTCACGGCGCCACGCCATGATAATATCCGTCTCACGGTTATATTCCGCGCTGACCACCCGCAGACGCCCTTCCTCGATGTCTTTCTCGACCATTGGATAAGGCATCGTCGCCACGCCTAATCCTGCCAGCAACGCTTTGCGTTTCTCTTCAATGGTACTGACGGTCAGGCGCTGCTGTTTATCCAGCAACTGAACGGTGAGCACCGGACGCTCACGGGCGGTATCCGCCACGGCAATGCCACGGTATTTGACCCGGCTGACGTCAGATAACGGCTCGGCTTCGAGATGGATGGGATGGTCCGGCGCAGCAACATACACGCTGACCAGTTTGTAGAGCTTGCGGCTGTTAATTTCGGTGGAAGAGCGGAAATGCATATCGGGCGCGATGACGATATCCGCACGCCCCTGCTCGAGACGCTCCCACGCACCGGCCAGCACTTCAGTTATCAATGACACCTGCGTATTGGCTTTCAGCGCCAGCTTTTCAATCAGCGGGAACAATTGCGCAGCAGGCGATAAAGCCTCACACACGATAGTGATGTGGGTTTCCCAGCCGCGCGCTAAGGCTTCGGCATCGACGGTCAGCTTATCGGCTGCTTCCAGTAACACACGTCCGCGTTCGAGCAGCATCCGGCCTACGTTGGTGAATTTTGTCCGATGACCTGAACGGTCAAACAGCACCACATCCAGCTCCTCTTCCAGCTTCTGCATGGTATAGCTCAATGCAGACGGGACGCGGCCCAGCTCATCGGCGGCAGCTGCAAAACTGCCCCGGCGGTCAATGGCATCCATGACCCGTAAGGCTTCAAGTGTGAGTGCGCGATCCTTAGCCATTCTTTTCTCTTTCAGGAAATTTGAATATAGCGACCAGATTAACTGGCTAACAATCACACGTCCAGACGCTTACCATTTATACATCGAAATTTTTAAGAGAGGCGACCGCCATGATCACCAGCAGAACGGCAAAAGAGTGCGGTACCGCTGACTTTGGCTGGCTCCAGGCACGGTATACATTTTCCTTTGGCCACTACTTTGATCCGAAGCTCATGGGCTATGCGTCACTGCGCGTCCTGAATCAGGAAGTGCTGGCGCCGGGTGCCAGTTTCCAGCCACGTACCTACCCGCGAGTTGATGTTCTGAATATCATCCTGCAGGGCGCCGCGGAATATCGCGACAGCGCAGGCAACAGCATCCGGGCGCAAGCCGGTGAAGCGGCATTATTATCGACACAGCCCAATGTCAGTTACAGCGAACTGAACACCAGCGCCAGTCAGCCGCTAACGCGGATGCAGTTGTGGCTGGATGCCTGTCCCGAGCATGAAAATGCACTCACCCAGAAAATGACGCTGCCGGACACCACGCATTTTCTGCTGGCCTCACCGGACGGTGAAAAGGGCAGCCTGCAACTGCGGCAAAACGTGTGGATCCATCATCTGGATTTAGGAGCGGGTGAACAAATCACGCTGCCGTTACGCGGACCGCGCGCCTATTTGCAATCGATTCACGGGAAGATAGATGCACAGGGTTCGGTCAGCCGCGAGCTACAAAAACTGGCCTGTGGTGATGGCGCATTTATCCATCAGGAAAACAGTCTGACGGTTTCCGCCATTACACCGTTACGCGCACTGCTAATTGATATGCCGGTATGAATTTTGAGGAACACGAAGAAAATAAAACGCCGCGCAGGGCAACCTGTCCGGCGTTTTTTAAATGCTCAAATAACATTATTCCATAAAAAGAGTGATGAAAATACGTAATAAATGAGTCATCTGACAGCAGTCGTTACCCGATAGACTCACTCGTTCAAACGGAATGAGAAAACGAATCAAAAACCCTCTATCCCATTGATAATACCGCACAAAAAAAACCTTGTCCTCATGTGAAGGCCAACCCTGAATGATCACTCAAAATTATATTTGAATGTCAGGCAATGACTATAGATATAATATTCATAAAAATGATCTTATTATTAACACCTCCTAATAGTTCATATGAATAACATTTAATTCGTTTGATCCGATTTATTATCTATACGCATTCTTTTTTTTGCTCTATGATTTCAGGCGCTGGTTAATGGGATTGATTTTTTATAAAGGGAATGGCCATGAACTACTGCCTTTAAAACGTTAGTAATAACATTAAGACGTTAGTATATATATTTCTTATTTATAAGAATCTTGCTCTTTTCCAGCGGGATCGTATTACTACGTGATTTATAAAATTTATTTCAAGCCTAAGGATTAAGGTATGAAAAATGCAATTACTGCATTAAAGCGTAAAGCAAATCAGTATCAGGAACTTAAAAAACAGCGTGGTGTTACCTTACTGGAAATCATCATCGTTCTGGGCATTATCGGTATTATAGCAGCCGGTGTAGTTGTGTTGGCAAACCGTGCCTTCACAGCACAGGACATCAGTGAATTAGCCGATAATACTAACTCAGTCCGCGTGGGGACAACAGAAGCTTATAAAGACAGCGCTGAATATCCGGCTACTGCGTCTGCGGCGTCACTGACTAAATCGGATATCGGTAGTGCAACCGATACAACAGGCTCAATCATTTCTACTCTGGTTAAAATGGGTAAAATTTCGGTTGGGGAAGCTTTCAATGGTATATCAAATGACCCGTTCGAATTGGGTGGCGTTAAGTACGCGACTGCTGATACGAAGATGAAAGGTTTCTACCTTGTCATTAATGGCCTTGATACAGAAGATTGCCGTAATATTGCCTCTCAGATTGGCGGACAATGGGATTATGTTGCTTCCGCGCAAGTTGCTGCAGGTGGAGATTTAGCATCGGCGCCAACGTCATTATCAGGCACAGCTACAGCGCCGATTCTTAAGACACTGACTGAAGACAAATTAACACCAGAAACCATTGTTGGCACTGGTTTTTGTGATAGTTCCGTCGGTTCAGACAACGCGCTGGTGTTAGGCAGTAAATAAGTAAAGCGTTAAAACTATCCTTTATTAAAACAGGAGCCTGCCGCGATTATTGTTGCAGGCTCATTTTCGATGACATTGAAATGATGAGAATGTGTATGCCAGGGGTAAGAAACAGTAAAGGGTTTACCTTATTGGAAATGATTATCGTCATGGGTATTATGGGTGTCGTATTCACCTCATTCTCTCTTTATAAGAAAAAACAGATCGAATCGGTTGCAAGGGAGAACCTAACCAATGTACTCGCAGGTGAAATTCATGGTTTCTTACAGTTTGTTAATAAAGATAATCTGCAACTCACCACGGATAGCGATGCGGATGGTGAATTAGATTTTATCGTTAACCCTCTCTATAACCCTGACATTTTAACTTCCGATGAAAAAGGAAAAGCTTACGCTACGCGTTTTAATAATAAGCCGAATGAAGAACCGGGTGATAAGAATGATTACATTAAATGGGACAATACTCAGGCACGAGGTTATTTCACCAGCCACCGCTGCTACAGCTCAACGAATCAGAAAGTTGCAGATGACGAATTCAATACGGAGGACTTGCCCTGTAAGCAACCTGCGGACAGTCAGGACAGATATTTAGTACTTGAACGCGTCGATCTGATCGGTCCGAATGACTCACGTGCCATTGATCAGGTAGATTTTTTCATTAGTTTTCATCCAGGACGTAATGGTAAAAGTGATGTTGATAAATTTTCCATCGAAAATTATGCCACCGCCTTTAGCAAGGCATTTTCCCATTACGATCTGACGTTCATTCAGGCCGACTATCTCTATCGTAACGATGAAAAAAATACAAAAGCCACAAACTTTGGTACCGGCTGGAAGTTGTTAAAAACAAATAATGCCAAGGCAGCAGATAATGCCGTTCCATTTGGCAATATGGCGTCTTATCTGGATGATATTAATCAAAATATAGGGCAAATGGGCGTCCGTTTCAGTTTCAAGGCGGGCGTCGGGAAAAACGTCAAGCCGGACGGCTCAGTCGGTGTAAACAAACTGTGCTGGAATTATCAAGAAAATATGATGACTCACTGTCTTGAAGTTGAGAACGGCTCAGGACGCAATCAGGATGAGGGCGTGATGCATCTGACAGCTAAAAATGCGAATAATCAGATAGTCACAGGTACGTTGATGGCCAATGTCATTTTTGAAGGTGAGGCATTTGACCCGGAAAAAGGGAATGTCGTCGCATTAATGACCAGCCCGGTGGTTTCCTACCAATCCTTTGGCAATAAAAAGGACATCGGTACCAATGATGTCATTGTTAATGACCCGGATGATTACAATAAAAAAGTCACTGATGAACCAGGCCACATCAAGCTTCCCGTACAAACTTGCCCTCAGGCTCCGCCCGATCCCGCTGACCCGCAGAAAGTGCCGCGACAGCTTTATCCAAGAATGGCTGCCGCCATTTCTTCTATAGCGGCTGATGTGGGTAAGCTGGAAACATCAGAAGGCGAAGATGAAGACGGTGGAGACTTCACCGACTTTTCCAATAGTGAAGATAACCGGAGAACCACTACAGGTGTATTAGATCATTTAAGTGGCGTCGCCGTGCAAGTAAATCTTATTAAAGATGATGCCAAAGGCGATTACTGGGTGATCAGTGCAACCAGCGGTGTTTTTGACAATGTGACGGGGCAAGGTGTTAGCGTTATTAACCCGAGTTCACTTTCCGTTGTACTGACCTCATGGTGTAGTTCGATAAAACAACCAGAGTTAAATGATTCCATACCCATGCCGCCAAATTGATTGAATATCACCAACGGGTTGTAAGTATATTTTTGAAAATTTCAGGATGAAGAAAATGAAAATTAGATTACTGGGATGGTTTATTACTTTATTACTGTCCCTCGGGCAATTTGCTCAGGCAGCGGTTAATGCGGACTTAAACCTGACGCCCGTTCCCGCAAATATCTCGCCAGAGACACCACACAATCCTTTCTCTGGTGGAGAGAATGCCGCTGCCAAAGCCACTTCAACGACTACTACAACGATGTTGTCGCCCGCACCGGTTCCATTGACATTTCCTCTGACACTCAACAGTGGTGAACTTTTGAGTCAGGGAATTAAAAGATGGGCAGACAGTCTGGGATATAAGCTTCTCTGGCAGAGCAAAAATGATTATTTGATTTATAGCCACATCATTCTCGCCGGTAAAGATGATGACGAAGTACTGACAGAGCTAGGCAAGCTATTTTCTTCTGAAAACTATGGATTGATTATAAAAAACTATCAGAAGAATCGCGTACTAATTATTGATGATATGTAACTGAAAAGTTCAGGATAGGGATATGAAAACCAAAATTGGATTTATGATATTGACTCTTCTTTTGCAGGGCTGCGCGGGAAGTTTTAATAAACATTTTTCACGCGGCAATGTTAAAGATGCCTTGCCGGGTGCGACGTCCGCAGATGAAATGAAGGTCAAACCGTATATTAAATATGACACAGCTTATTTAGGAAAGAAAGTTGACTACAGTTCAACACGTCAGCACTTGCTTGCTAAAAAAGTCGCCATAAACTCTTATGAACCTACAGACCTGAACACCGTTCTGGATATTTTATTGGCACAAACAGGAGTCAGCCATCGTGTTAATTTAGACATCCCGGGTGTAAAAGGTGCCGATGCCGGAAAAGTCAATATTGAAGCGCATAGCATTAATTTCACTGGCACCTTTGAGGAATTTATGCGCTATATCTCTGCCCTTTATGACGTTAAAACCAATCTGGATGAGAATAATATTCTTAAGATTGATGCGTTTAGTGTTTATGCTATCAAGCTTGATTTTTACGGCGAAAATAACAAATTCGAAGCCAGCCTGGACTTATCCAATGACGCAGTCAGTAGCGGTGGCCTGGAAGGAAAATCTGAAACTAAGTTTGAATCCTCATTCTGGGATGATGTCGAGGATATGGCAGAAAAATATGTTTCAAGCGGCATGTACAGCGTCTTTAAGGATGCTTCAATCGTTACGCTGACCGGTCGCCCGTCAGAATATAAGGTATTGAGTGATGTATTAAAAAAATACCAGGATGATAATAACCGTCAATTCGTCGTGACTTACAAAATCTTCACTCTTAATAAAGAAAAAATGGAAGAATATGGTGCCGGCCTGAATATGTCTTACGTTGATGGGGGCAGCAGCGTCATAATCGATACAGCAATAATGGATATGCTGGGAGGGGGCATGACCATCGCGGGCGGGGCTGATCGCGCACTGAGCATCGACGCTAAACTGAACGCACTGTATTCACTTACCGGGAGCAAAGTGTTGCAAAGTGGTTCATTTGTAACACGGAATAACACCCCAATCCCGCTCAATATGACCAATTCTCAGCACTATGTCTCCGGACGTACACGGACGGTGAATAAAGACAGCGGTGATGAAGATGTCGAGATCGAAACAGCTGAAATAATCACCGGCACCAGTTTTATTATCACTCCGCGTGTCATGACGGATGGCCGTGTGGAAGTCACCAGTGGATTTACCAAGAGCCAGTTAAACTCGATAGATGTATTTGATACCGTACAGTTACCTAATGTGACAACGACGGAAATGTTTAACTCCACGGCGGTTAACCCTGGCAGTTTACTCATGGTTGCAAAATATGAAATGAACGAACTGAATAAAAATAAACAGTACCAGATGTTGGGTTATGGACAAAGTGCTGAGGACAATGAACATACTGTTGTCATGGTCGTAGGAATTGACTATTACCGTGCGCCTTTAAATCGTTAATTTATTGAGATGGCTATCATGTTAAATACATTGTCACGTAATAATATATTGACAGGGTTAATCTGGGAACCATCCGGTCACGACAATATGGATGCCGGTTATATGAGGTGGATGGTGAATATACGGCGAAGTCACCGCATGTATGTTTACCGCGTACAGGATGAAGCTAATACAAATGAACTGATTGGCTATTCTGTAAAGACAGCACCAGGCTGCGAATCTTTTGCAGTTCATCTCCGAAACCTTTACGGCGATGGTATTTATCATTTCGATGCAGGTGATCATAAAATTTATCTATTAATGATTATGGATGGCATCATCATTAGTGGAAGCGACTGCATCATTACAGAGAATTTTTTTACTGAAATCGTGGAAACCTTACCCACATCGAAATACTCACGACTACAGGTATCGGAAATCACGCCGGCACAACTGGACTGCATAGCTGAATCATGCAAAGAAAACCAACTAATTTATAAAAAAAGACAAAGGCTGTTCTGGTCCGGTGTTGCCTGTGGTGTATTAATTCTACTCATTGCATCTTCAATATTTTTGTACAGTATAATTTCTGGATGACGATATGATAAAGGGACTTAAATTACGCAAAAATTCCCGGCCTGTTTCCCGCAGAATCAAAGCTGGGATTGCCATCGGAGTGCTATTACTCCTCATTGCCGGCGGTATTGCAGGCTGGTATTTTTTTGCTTATGAACCCGCGAAACAACGAGATGAGATAAAACGTCGCGAAGCGCAGCAGTTAGCTAATGACATAAGTACGGTTGATAAATTCTATTTGAGTAATTTGTCAGGCGGGAGCATTTCAAAACTTACAACATTAGCTGCAGAGATTTCCAAAAGTCAGCGTATTCTGTCTGATTTTAATTACGTCAATGAAGTCTATACCTGCGATGCAAAAAATTGTTCATTCAGTTATCAATTAAAAAAAGGTAGTGTGTTTACGCTCGCACAAAAAATATTTTTTGATGAAGTTTATACTGCCAGTTTTTCAGATACTTCCATTGATTTTACAGGAATTAAATCAGGACTGGATGACAACCCGATATTGTCTGCATACAAGAATAAAAAGGATATTTATCCGCCCTCTTGCGGTGATGTGCTGAACTATCTTTATTCTTATAACTCAGTATCTGACCCCAGGAAAATCGTGAAGATCGTCTCACCACCAGGCTCTGCTGTACAGGCTATCGAAAATAAAATAGCAGCAAAAGGGAGGGGGAAAAATTATGGGATTAATGTACTGAGTTGGGAAATGGAAATCCCTAAACAGTCTAAAAACTATATGGCGCTATTGTACACCGCCAGCCTGTTAGAGAGACAAGCTTTCAGGGATGCTTTCATCATCCAGAAAATAGACAGCGTTAAGGATAATAAAATTACAGGAGTTATGGTATGCAAAACCGGAAATTAATAATAACTGCACTGATGACTTTGTTTTCTTCTGGCAGTTTTGCCGATGACATTCAAGCCACTGTCGAGAATGCCGGGGGGCTTCCTGCGCCCATTCAGGAGCATATATCGAGGTTGATGGAAGATGACGTAGCGTTTAATCAGGCCGAGCATCAGCTTTCACAGCAGCTGACACTCGCCAAGTTGCGCCTCGAAATGGCAAAAATAAAAAGTGAGGCGGCCGACCTGACACAAGGGCCAATCCTCAATATGAATAATGAATCTGCGGACAAAGATATTCAACCCACACCGTTACCTGCCGCCGCAGAGCCCAGAATTATGATGTTATCGCAGATTGCGGGCATCACCCAAGCCGCAGTAGCTGTAGGTTCAAAAACCGTATTTGTACGTATTGGCGAAATTTTTACGGCGAACGGTAAGCGCTATGCTGTCCATCAGGGCAGTAACGCGCAACAGTCATTTGTAAGGGAAGTCTCCCGGTGATCCTGGATTTCATACGGCTTACGGAGGATTCCATTCACAGTGGCGAATGGATTTTTGCTGAAATTGAAGATCGTATGCTGCTTGCCCGCACGGGTACGCAGGAGTATCTCGTTTCTCAGCGTTCATTAATCGAAGAGCTGCATATTCTGCAGTATGAAGTTCGTAAGATGAATGATATCCATCATCATAAGATTGCTGGGATCGGGGGCGTCACCGAGGCCGTGTATTTCAAAATCTATGAACTGGTTTCTTTGCAGAAACTGAGTCGTGTCGCGCTGGATATTAGTGAAACGCAGAAAGAACTCGAAGCCATACTGATTGAAGCCGTGAATATGGGGGCCAGTGACCTTCACATCACACGCAATGATATTCTTGCGCAACTGGAGGTTCGGGTTAACGGTATGCTGTTGCCCATGATGCAGATGCCTGCCAGCAAATGTGATGAGCTGGTATTTGTTCTGTATAACGTACAAGCCAGTACCCGCGATACCACCTGGAACCGCACTATTCCGCAAAGTGCCAATATTCTCTATACGCTGAACGCATTAAGCTTTCGCTTCCGCTATGCCCACTTTCCGATTTTTGGTGAAACGAACGATTGTTACCACGCGGTGCTGCGTATTATTCCTTCCGGATTGTCAAAAAGTGCAGTCGCCAATCTTAATAAACTCGGCATATCGAATGAAGAATTAGACGATCTCAAAAAGATCCTCAGTAACCCTTATGGTGCCTATTTTATTGCAGGAACCACGGGATCGGGCAAATCCACAACATTGAAGAACCTGATGGAGTGGTTACAAATCAATCGTTATGGCAATAAAGGGTGCTTTCTCACGGTTGAGGATCCTGTCGAATATCAGATATACGGAGCGAAACAAAGCTCAGTGGTCAGTGTTGAAGGAGGCGGCTTCCATTCAGCCATCAAATCCGCATTGCGACGTGATCCAGATGTTCTGATGGTCGGCGAAATCCGCGACACCATATCTGCCAACGCTCTGGCCGGGGCTGTGGAAAGTGGTCACTATTGTTTCACCACAGTTCATGCGGGGAATATTGTCTCCTTATTACAACGCTTATCTGCCATGGGTATCACCAGCGATAAGCTTTCCACGCCAGGGTTCATTGCCGGACTGCAATGTCAAAAACTTGTCCCCGTTATTTGCTCCCATTGTCATCGCCCTGTCGATATATCATTCGGTGGGGAGTTGATGTCTCTGTACGAGCAATATGAGGATGGCTGTGAGAGATGTAAATATACCGGCATCAGTGGCAGGCAACTGGTGATGGAATATATGCGACCGACCTACGATGAGCTGGCCGCAATATCTAAGCAAGAGTGGTTGCAAGTCTACACGCTATGGCGGGAAAAACGCCTTTCGGCACCAGGAATGAGCGAAGGCTTTGAAATAAAAGAAAAGGTATTTGCTGAGGTTCTGCAAGGCCGGGTGTGTGCGACTTGGTTCAATATGGAATTTGGCGATGTAGATAAAGATAATAGGGAGATTATCCATGGCAAAGTTCGGTAAAAAACAAAGGCTATTTCTTTATAAGTTCTGTGCTGACATGATCAGGACAGAGTTACCTCTTTATGATTCTCTGGTAAAACTTCAGCTTGAGGGCAAGAGCTTATTAGGTGCGGGTTTTGCCAAAAATATCGCCAATTTAACTCATAATATGAAGGCTGGACTTAAAGGGGCATCTATTGCTGTGATGTTTGAGGGGCTTGTTCCGCAAAGCGAACTCAGTGTTATTAATGCAGCCGAACAAAGCGGAAGCCTTGCTGATGGATTTATGACGTTAGTTAATATCATAAACTATAACAGCGAATTAAAGAGTAAACTCATCTCGGCAGTGCTTTTTCCGGTCATTATGATAATTTTGTCTCTTATTGTTATTGCAGGATACTCAATGAAAGTATTCCCTGCTTTTGAAAGTGTGGTTCCTGTTAGTAAATGGCCCGGAATAACAAAATCATTATATACATTCGGAAATTCTTTAGTGGCGGGCTTGTGGGTTTATATCATTATTGTTATCGCAGCAGTTGTATTTACCATTAAAATGGTCATCTCAAATTTCAGCGGATCGCTTAGAAACAAATTCCTTGATCGGATACTCCCTTTCTCTACATACAAGCAAATTGTGGCGTCGATCTTTATAAACAATCTGGCTCTGATGCTGAAGAACGGCATCCCTTTAAATGACGGCCTCGCCATTATTTTATTAAACTCAAACAGATGGTTAAAACATCACATTAATAATATGCGCGAGAACATGGCAAATGGGCTGGGTTACGGTGAAGCGCTGAACACAGGATTATTTGGACCTGAAACACTGCTAAATATTAGCCTGTACGCCGAGTTACCGTCATTTAATGAAGTACTGAGTTCCGTCTCGGCTAAATCCCGTGAACATGTTCAGGAATATATAAAAAAGTTATCCGGGTTATTGAAGTCACTCTCTACATTGATACTGGGAGGATGTGTAGTTTGGGTTTTTGCTGCCCTTTTCGCCTTGTCAGACACACTGGGAAAAATGGGTGCAAGCGGCTCTTTTTAAAGGATTATACTATGAGAAAAATAACGCTTATTTTCGCAACACTCTGTTTGCTGCCGATCAGTGCATTCTCTGCAACGATACCTCAGGGTGGCGTTTTCAAATTTACTGAAGCTGATGGGGGTGGCGGAGCCGCACACCCCCTGGACATGCCGCTGGCATTGCCTGTTGCCAATTTTTTTGGTTATGCAGTGAGTGGCAATTCTTATTATTATGATGAAAAAAGTTCCTCTCCGATCGCTGTCAATATTATGTATATCGAATCAGATGACATGCAAATCCCTGCATCACGCTTGCCAGAGATCACCGATGACAATTATGATTTTTCACAACATTATCTTCATTATGCATCAGGTGATAAATACAGTTGGGTCAGCGGAGGTAAGGAAAGCGACTGGGGATTGCCCATTATTAATGCAAAACCCTATACAAAAAATGATCCGTTTCCGGCGATTACCGCCTGTTCCGGGACGCCGGCAACACTTAAAGAACAGCGTTACAAATGTAAGCCCGGCATGACTTCAGGCTCGCGCACACTTTCTTTATACGATGAACTTCTTGATGTTGCGACAAAACAAAATAAGACCTTGTGGGTTGGCACCCTGGTTTTTCCACGCGCTTCTGCAGGTCCTGAGGGTTCTACCAGTAGTATCGGTACAGGTGGCGAGGGGCATGAATTAGTGGTTTACCTTCCGCACAGACATATGTCACTGATCCATCTGGAGGCGATATTACTGGAAGGAACGTCGGGTATGCATCAGGTACTCACTGCATGGACATTAAAAAGTAATGACGGTGAAAGCTTCACCTATTATAAAGGGCCTGAGGGTAACAGTCAGAGCCATTATCCCGCTCCAGCATTTGTCTCAACCGGAAACCCTGATGCGTTTAATGGTTTCATTGGTATAGGATTATTGAACCAACAAATGAATGAGTCTGTGCCTATTAATGAAGTTGCTGCAGTTCATACACGGATTGGGGGAGGATTGAAATGGACAAGTCTCTGGCATGAATCATTGGGATGGGCACGTGGAGGAGATATCTTTATTTGTATGAACGGTGCCAAAGGTAAAGATTCTGTAGATGATTATACTGATTTATCAAAGTTTGAATACCCGGATCCATTTTTAAAGACAATTATAAAACAGCAGAAAAAATACTACCTTCCGGAGGGAAGAAAAGGATTCAGATTTGAAGAAATGTTTGATAAACCACCGTCACCTAATAATGCCTATATATGTGACACTAACGGGACGCAGCTATTTTCTTCACGTCTTAGGATCCATACGCTATCTGGTGGACCTGACACAGATACTGACTTTATGGAATTACATACTGACGTCACACCGCGATAAATAATTATCGAAATAGCATGAGATTATTATGATTACATTTTATCTGTGGTTTTATCCGTTCATGGCATTAATTTTCGGCCTGTTTATCGGCAGTTTTATTAATGTGTTAATTTACCGGTTACCGTTAATGATTTTTGCACAATGCGGCACTGAGCCTGATGCTGTCAAAGTCAGTCTCTGGTGGCCCCCCTCTCATTGCCCGGCATGTGGTGCGCGGGTTTTGAAGCGTGACAATATTCCAGTTCTGAGCTGGTTATGGCTTAAGGGAAAATGTCGCCATTGCGAAAGTGCAATTTCCGCACAGTATTTGATTTCCGAAATCCTGTGTGCAGTCTTCTTCACCGGCATGGCAATTATTGCTCTGCCGCAGTTCACAGAAATTCAGATTTGCAGTTTCTTTCTGTATTTCTGTTTGCTCTACAGCTTGTCGGTGATTGATTTTCAGCATCTGATTTTGCCAGACAGTCTGGTGTCTTTACTGCTATGGAGTGGCTTACTCTGTTCAGTATCAGGTATCACCGATATCGAACCCCGCTCTGCTATTTTTGGCGCGGTGGCAGCATGGCTATTACTTTATGTCGTGATGGCGGCATATAAGAAATTGCGCGGGCGTGAAGGGCTGGGCTATGGCGATGTCAAACTGTTAGCTGCAATCACCGCTTGGCTGGGAATGGAAAAAATCCCGGAACTGATTATCGGGTCGGCGGCCTCAGGAATGATGGTGTATCTGCTCTGTACACTGCTGAACCAGCGGCGGTCGCTGGATGAAGATAATCCCACCGCTGAAAAGCATTACATCCCTTTCGGCCCTTCAATCTGCATGGCCGGACTGGTGATATTTTTTATTGAGCAACTTTAAGCTATGCACCGGACACTGCCTTTCCTGCTGCTCATTCCGTTGTTTGCACAGGCTGCTGGCAATGCGGCTGTCACGCTGGCATTGATTCATGCTACGCGTTCCGATTTGGAGGTGAATAATAATTATTTTTCTCCGACGACGCTGCTTACGACCAGAGAAGAGAAAACATCAGAGGCAAGTCTGCTAAAAACAGGAACCTCACCGATTCGCTACCCGCATTTTCTCTCGCCAATGAATATTCCTTTGCGGGTCACTTCCGCATTCAGTCTGCGCTGGCATCCCATCATGCATCGTTTCTCCCGGCATGAAGGCACTGATTATGCAGCTCCGCTTTTAACACCGGTATTCGCCACGGAAAAAGGGATTGTCGTGGAAGCGATGTATCATCCCACCGCCGGAAATTACGTGGTGGTAAGCCACCCGCAGGGGTGGAGAAGCCGCTACTTGCATCTGACCAGACTAAACGTTATCGCCGGACAGAAGATAGCTCGCGGCGATATCCTCGCTTATTCAGGTAATACCGGACGCAGCACGGGGCCACATTTGCATTTTGAGTTGATATATCAGGGACAGGCAATGGACGCGGCGAAGCTGCTTTCATCTTCCGATGTTTCATACTGGCAGGCTGCCGACGTCAGTGTTTCGACAATTTCCGTACCGAGAATTATGCTGGTGACTGAAATAGCCGGTCAGGAAAAAGTGATGGTGAGGTATAACGGAAAAACAGTCTATGCCAGTGCTGATCAGAGAGTTTTCGGCGATTATAAAGTGATTTTGAAGAATGGCAGGTACCGGTTACAAAAAATGTCCTGAAGAGAAAAAAAGAGAAGTGGGTGTATCCCAAATGATGACGGGAAAAAGACGAAAGCCCGCGTAGTGTTAACTACGCGGGCTTTCTTTTGACGAGGGAGTTGACCGTTAAGCCGGGTTCTGTCGTGGACAGTCATTCGTCTAGGCCAGCAATCGCTCACTGGCTCAAGCAGCCTACCCGGGTTCAGTACGGGCCGTACCATGTGAACCCCTATTTGGCCTTGCTCCGGGTGGAGTTTACCATGCCACGAACTGTTGCCAGCCGCGCGGTGCGCTCTTACCGCACCCTTTCACCCTTACCTGATCCCACTTGCGCGGGCCATCGGCGGTTTACTCTCTGTTGCACTTGTCGTAAGCTCGCGCTTCCCAGGCGTTACCTGGCACCCTGCCCTATGGAGCCCGGACTTTCCTCCCCTCCTTCTGTCTCCCCCGAAAGGGACGGCAAAGAAGCGGCGACTGTCTGGTCAACTCCGCGGCGGATAATAGGGTATTACGTCCTATTTGTCACCCTCTTGCTCATCAAGCGCGTATTTATACAACGCATTCTTTTTCACGCCGTGGATTTCCGCGGCCAGCGCGGCGGCTTTTTTCAGTGGCAGTTCTTTTTGCAGTAACGCCAGTGTGCGTAAGGCTTCCGCCGGTAACGCTTCGGTATCGAGTTTATGCCCTTCAACAATCAGCACCATTTCACCGCGTCTGCGCGTTTCAACTTCCTGTACCCAGGCCAGCAGTTCGCCCACAGGCGCACCGTGTATATTTTCCCAGGTTTTAGTCAGTTCGCGCGCCAGCACCACATAACGCTGCGGCCCCCACACTTCCACCATATCCTGTAAACTGTCGATCAGACGGTGAGTCGATTCGTAGAAAATCAACGTGCGCGGCTCTTCGATTAATGCCTGCAACGTATCTTTACGTGATTTGGTTTTGGCAGGCAGAAATCCTTCGTAACAGAAACGGTCAGAAGGCAAACCTGCGGCACATAATGCGGTGATCGCCGCACAGGCACCCGGTAACGGCACCACACGGATACCTGCCTCACGACAACGACGCACCAGGTGGTAACCTGGATCGTTGATAAGTGGCGTACCGGCATCGGACACCAGCGCAATGGTCTGGCCTTCCTGCAATTTTGACAGCAAATGCTCGGCTTTCTGCTGTTCATTATGATCGTGCAGCGGGAACATTTTGGCGGTGATCGCGAAATGTTGCAGCAGCAATCCGGTATGGCGGGTGTCTTCTGCGGCAATCAAATCTACACTGTTCAGTACGGCCAGCGCGCGTTGGGTAATATCCCCTAAATTGCCAATTGGCGTCGGTACGATATACAGCGTTGAGGCAGAAATATCTGCTTGATCGTCTTGATTCATTGTTTCATCCGGATTGCCGATTTAATATTGAGCATCTTGAAAAAACATCACTGGAAACTGAATGCCTTCCTCAATGACCTTTCGTACCCGTTCGGGACGTTTACTCCCTGCCATTATCGTGGCTATGCTTCTCGCCAGCTGTTCCGGTCAGGCACCACAGGCGCCGACAGAAAGTGTCCAGGGTGCAGCGTCCGGCAGCTCTGACTATTATCTGCAACAGGCACAGCAAAG
>NZ_JYDG01000022.1:0-44050 GCF_003263545.1 Rahnella sp. AN3-3W3 | reverse complement strand
GCTGATGATCCCGCTGATTATCTGGATATTCGGTTACGGTGTTTGTCTGCGTTATTTCGTGCCGCGCGTGAAACAACGTTCGGTGCAGTCGTCGGAAGCGCGCTCGAAACTGATGGGCTGCATTGTTGACGGTTACACCAATATCACCACGCTGAAACTGTTCGCGCATACCGATCTGGAGCAGAAATACGCCCGCGAAGCGATTACCGAACAGACTGAGAAAACTCAGCTGGCGGGGCGTCTGGTCACCGGCATGGACGTATCGATTACTACACTCAATGGCTTGCTGATTGTCAGCACCACGGGTCTGGCGCTGTGGTTGTGGACGCAGTCGCTGATAAGCGTCGGGGCCATCGCGCTGGCGACCGGTCTGGTGATCCGTATCGTGAATATGTCCGGCTGGATCATGTGGGTGGTGAACGGTATTTTCGAAAATATCGGCATGGTTCAGGATGGCCTGCACACCATTGCGAAACCGCTGACCGTCACCGATCAACCGCAGGCGAAAGCGCTGAAAGTCGATCAGGGTGCGATCCACTTTGATCACATTCAGTTTAATTACGGCAAAGAGAATTACGGCAAAGAGAATTATGGCAAAGAGAATTCTGGCAAAGAGAATTCTGGCAAAGGCGGCAGGGTGATCCCCAATCTGGATCTGGCGATCCGCCCCGGCGAGAAGATCGGCCTGATCGGCCCTTCCGGCGCGGGGAAATCCACGCTGGTGAACCTGTTGCTGCGCCTGTATGACATCGACGGTGGCCGCATTGTGATTGACCAGCAGAATATTGCTGAGGTCACGCAGGAAAGCCTGCGAGCGCAAATCGGCATGATCACGCAGGACACTTCGCTGCTGCACCGTTCTATCCGCGATAACCTGCTGTACGGCAGGCCGGAAGCAACGGAAGAAGAGTTGCAGCTGGCAATCCGCCAGGCGCGTGCCGATGAATTCATTCCGCAGCTTTATGATTCGCTGGGCAGAACCGGGCTGGATGCCCATGTCGGTGAGCGCGGCGTTAAACTCTCCGGCGGCCAGCGTCAGCGTATTGCGATTGCCCGCGTATTACTGAAAAACGCGCCGATCCTGATCATGGACGAAGCCACGTCAGCGCTGGATTCCGAAGTGGAAGCGGCGATTCAGGAAAGTCTGGAGACGCTCATGGGCGGCAAAACCGTAATTGCCATCGCGCACCGCTTATCGACGATTGCCAAAATGGACCGGCTGGTGGTGCTGGAAAAAGGGCAGATTGTCGAGATGGGCAATCACGCCGAACTGCTGGCGCACGGCGGGCTTTATGCGCGCCTGTGGCAACATCAGACCGGCGGATTTGTCGGTATGGATTAAGGCCGAACTTAACAGACGTCGTGCCGGTAGGGCAGCACTTCACGGGCTTCGTCCGCCCAGCGCTGCACGCCGGCACGTTCTTCTACTAAAAAATCTTCCACGGCATCACGTAAACCCGGATGACGTAAATAGTGCCATGAGTCGGTGATCACCGGCTCAAAGCCGCGCAGCAGTTTGTGTTCGCCCTGTGCGCCCGCATCAAACCGTTTCAGGCCGCTGGCAATCGCGTATTCCATCCCCTGATAGAAACAGGTTTCAAAATGCAGCCGGTCGAATTCTGCCAGACAGCCCCAGTAACGCCCGTAGAAGGTATCGCCGCTGATTAAGCTGAACGCCATCGCTACGTCGCGACCGTTTTGTTGCGCGAATACCACGCGGATCGCCTCAGGCATTCTTTCCGCCAGCAGGCTGAAGAATGCGCGGGTCAGATACGGCGACTGACCGCGAATGTGATAGGTATTGCTGTAGCAGGCATAGACGAAATCCCATTGCGCTTCAGTGACCTGCGCGCCTCCCAGCCAGACAAAATCAATGCCCTGCGCCGCTACCTGTTCGCGCTCTTTGCGAAACTGTTTACGCTTGCGCGACGTGAGCGCGTCGAGGTAATCCTGAAAATCGCGATAATCACGGTTTTGCCAGTGATACTGCAACCCTTGCCGGTGCTGCCAGACGGGTTCTGCTCCGATCAGCCGGTTGGCGCGTTCATCGGTAAAATTGATGTGTGCGCCGGTCAGACCGTTTTCTTCAAGATAATCTGGTATCGCCTGCAACAGACTGACTGCTGCCGGTTCATCGCCCAGCAATCGTGCGCCGGTCACCGGGCTGAACGGCACCGCGCCGAGCCATTTCGGGTAATAAGCAATCCCGGAACGCTGGCAGGCATCTGCCCAGCCCTGATCAAACACGTATTCGCCATAGGAATGACGTTTGCGGTAGCCGGGAATGGCGGCGAGGATGTTGCCGTTTTCCTGCCAGGTCAGGTGCTGCGGACGCCAGCCTGAATTTGGGCCCAGGCTGGCGCTGTCTTCCAGCGCCGATAAAAAGGCATAGCTGAGGAACGGCTGTTGCGCAGGCACCAGCGCATCCCACTGAGCAGCAGGACAATCGGCCAGACGGTCTAACGTGATAACAGGCATCAATTATTCTCGCTGTGGCGTAAAAGAGAAATCGGTTAACTGTCGTTCAGGCAGGGGGATATTACGGCAGAGGTTAAGATAATAATATAATAAGACTTAAGTCGCTGATTTATCATCCGGAACATTATTTAAAAATGTTCCGGATGTTTTATTTAACGGACAATTAACTGGCGCGGACTTCCGGGTTATCTGACAGCGAAATAAAGGAGGCGCTTTTCGCATCAAAGGCTTCGATGCAACCCGATTCAATATCATACACCCAGCCGTGCAGGGTGATTTCCCCTTTCGCCAGCGCGACCGCGACACAAGGATGCGTGCGCAGGTTACTCAGCTGAGCCACCACGTTCTGGTGCACCATACCGTTGACGCGTGCCTCAGGGTTTTCGTGTTCGACGGATTCATTGATGGCTTTCGCGGCATCAGAATAACGCAGCCAGTGCGCAACCGCAGGCATGTGATCGAGACAGGTGCAGTTAGCGATGGCGCTCATGGCGCCGCAGTTTGAGTGCCCGCAGATGACGATATCTTTCACGCCCAGTGCTTTAACCGCGTACTCAACCGTAGCGGAAACGCCGCCCGGTTCCGGACCGAATGGCGGCACAATATTACCGGCATTACGGATAACAAACAGTTCGCCCGGTTCACGCTGCGTGACTAATTCCGGCACTAACCGGCTGTCAGAACAGGAGATAAACAGGGTCTTAGGATTTTGGTTTAATGCGAGTTCTTTGAATAACTTAGAGCGTTGCGGAAACGCCTCTTTCTGGAATCTGAGGAAACCTTCAATTACGTCTTTCATAGGGGAATTCCATGTATTTCAATGCCAGTGAGTCTGCCACGAAAAAAAAGGCAGATCAATCAGACACAATATCAACACTATTTACAGGGAAATAAGCGGTAGCAAAATAATATAATTTTCCGGCGATAAGCATTTCACATTCTGTTTTTTTAATGCCATACCTTTATCTCAGCATTATCCGTCCCCATATTTACTCAATACCCTGAGTGAAGGAGTCAGTATGACAATCGAATACGCTATTTTCGGTGGCGGCTGTTTCTGGTGTACAGAAGCGGTGTTTAAAGACGTCATCGGCGTGGAGTCGGTGGAAAGCGTTTATACCGGCGGGCGTCGTCCGAACCCGAATTATGAACAGGTTTGTACCGGTACGACCGGCCATGCGGAAGCCATCCGTGTGGGGTTTGACCCTGAAAAACTGACCTACGGTGATTTGCTGGATATCCACTTTGTGACGCACGATCCAACCCAGCTAAACCGCCAGGGTAACGACGTCGGCACGCAATACCGTTCGGCGATTTTTCCGGCGAATGAGCAGCAAAAAGCAGAGGCCGAAGCGGCAATCCTGCGCGCGCAGCACGATCACAGTGATCCGATTGTCACCAGCATCGAACCGCTCGGTGAAGTGTACGTAGCTGAAGGTTATCACCAGAATTACTGGGACGGCGCCGGACAGCAGAACCGTTATTGCATGGCGGTGATCCCGCCGAAATTACAAAAACTGCGTAAGAGTTTTGCGCAGCGGACGAAATCCCTGAACCCGTAATTGCCAACATTGGCAGCAAGTTCACAGTAAAAGTTCACAGTAAAAGACCACATTAAAAACCAGAACCTCTGTTCTGGTTTTTTTGTTTCCGGGACTTCATCGGGATGACATCGCAATGTGTGGCTTTATTGAGTGCGGACAACTACCCGTTTAGGTGTGCGGTAACGCAGATAGAGATTGTTGAGGATCAGGGCAAAACCGGTGATGCAGGCACCGGCAATTTCAGGTGTGCCGGGCTTGATGCCGGTCAGGGCTGAAATAGAGAAAGCCGTGATCGGGACAACATCCATAAACAACACCCCGTTAAGTGGTGTGAGGATTTTATTGCCAATATTCCAGCACAGGATGCCGATAAAACTGGCGACAAAAGCGGTGTAAAAGACATGTGGGATCACATACTCGAAGTCGCTAACGGCGGGTACTGCCACGAGGCCAGTGATATACAGCAGCGCGTTTAATACCAGCACGCTGGACATCCCGAGAACGCTCGTCAGGGCGGTGTATTTAAGCGGTGACCAGGTCGGGAAAAACGACGCGCCTACGGTGTAAAAAACCCAGCAAAGTGCGCCGAAAATAATCAGGGCGTTGGCTTTGTAGCTGGAAGGGGAATCAAACAGGCTGGCATAGTGCCCTTTGGTGATCACGGTCATGACCCCGAAGAAAGACATCATAATCAGACCGATAGAGACGGCGGGCGGGACAATTTTGCGTAATACGCCATTGACCAGAATACCCAGCATCGGCATGGTGGCCATCATAATTGACGTGGTTAGCGCGCCATTTTCCCCGGCCATTTGCTGGCCGAGAAAAACAAAAAAGCCAAAACCGACAAAGGCTGCTGAACCTAATACCCACGCCAGACCGGCGCGTTCACCTTTCAGATTCAGCCCCTCTTTTCCTTCACGTAATCTCAGTGCAGTCACTAACGCGATAGCGGCGAACCCATAACGCAACGTGGTAAAAGTATAAGGATCGAGGTGCCTCAGCGCACTGGTCATCATCGGGAAAGTCGCACCCCATGAAAGGGTGGCGATCAGGCAGCAGAAAACGCCCGCAGAATAAGAATTTTTCATTTCTTTATGTTCCGGTTGAGTTACGTTCTGATTTTATTAAAGCGGGAGGCTGATACGAATTAAGGCGGAAATACGTCTGGCACAACACGATTATTTCGTCAGTCAGCACATTAAAAATAAACAGCTGCCGACTGACATTTTCAGACCGGGGAAATTAATCCCCCATCAGTTCTCCCCCTTTTGCCCAATGTGATTTAGGAATTTCAGTGATCACCACATCGACACTTTCAGGCTTACATTTAAGGGTTTCCACCGCGACGCGGGTCACTTCGCGGGCAAAGTCGCGTTTTTGTTCAGCAGTACGGCCTGGCAGCATTTCTAAACGGATCATCGGCATAGTAAATCCTTATTGATTAGGCCCCTCACAGCGGGGCAAAACCTATTCTACGTAAGGATTGAGAAGAATAAATATGTGTTAAGTTGAATGAATTGAAACCTGTGGGTTGTTAATCATGAGCAAATTGTCCGGGATGGAGATGTTTGTCAGAGTGGTGGAATGTGGCAGTTTCACGGCAGCGGCGATAGCCAGCGACGTCTCGCCCACGATGGTGGGTAAGCAAATCCGGAAGATTGAGCAGCGGCTGGGCGCACGTCTGTTGCATCGCACGACCCGGCGACAGCAACTGACGGAAGTCGGGCAACTCTATTTTGAACGCTGCCGCCGGGTCTTATCGGAAGTCGCGCTCGCTGAGAATAGTGCGATGGAATTACAGTCCGCGCCTAAAGGACTGGTGCGTATGGTTGCCCCGGTGAGCTTCGGCGGTCAGCGTCTGGTGCCGGAACTGAGCCTTTATATGGCCCGCAATCCCGACGTAAACGTCATGCTGAATCTGGATAACCGGGTGCCCAATCTGACGGAGGGAAATTACGAGCTGGGTATTCAGATCGGCGAGGTATGCGAACCGGGTGTGGTCGCGCGTCCTTTACGGCCATATCGCCGAATACTGGCCGCTTCGCCAGACTATATCCGACAGCACGGCATACCGGAACATCCTGACCAGTTGGGTAATTACAGTTGTCTGGGGATGTCTTACTGGCTGCATCAGGACCGCTGGGACCTGACCGGGCCAGAGGGCGAGACGTTTAAGGCCTTTATCAACGGGCGCTTTATGTCTAATCAGGGCAACGCGCTCAGGATTGCCGCACTCAGCGGCTGCGGCATTGTTCTGCAACCTGATTACGTATTGATAGACGATATTGCGCAAGGCCGTCTGGTGCCTGTACTGCCGCAGTGGTCATATAAACCGACGCCGTTGTACCTGATTTATCATCAGGACAGTCGCCCCTCCGCCAAGCTACGCAGCGTGATTGATTTCCTTATCGAACGGCTGGGTGAAAACAGTCAGGCATAGTCGCCGGAAAACAAAAGCCAGAACTTTTGTCCTGGCTTTTAGGTGCCTCAGAATCCGTAGCGTATCGCATCTTTGCTTTGCTGCATCAGCGCATCGATTTTTTCAGAATATCGCTCCAGTCCTTTACCGTCACCGGCTTCAGAACACTGCCGCCGCCGCGCGTTATAGGCTTTCATCAGCTGCGCTTGCGCAAATCCCGGCTTGCCATAGCACGCCATACTCTGCTCCCAGCAGGCAATCGCGCCGTCCAGATCCTCCTGTTCCTGATACTGTTTTCCCAGCTCGTTGAGCGCTTTCGCCGAATCCTGTGGCGGCAGGTGTTGCGCTAAAATTTGCTCAATACGTGTGTCCATAACCATAACCTCCGGCTCGCTTAGTGGAAGAAGTTGAGAATGTGACCGAATACCAGCCCGACGCTGATGACGTCCGAATCACTGAACGTCACGTTCGAGAAGCCAAACTTACCGAGCAGCGGCAGTAATAATGCAGGCAGCAGGGTGATAAACAGGCCGTGGAAGATACCGCCGATAATCGCGCCGCGTCGTCCGCCGACCGCATTACCGAAGATGCCCGCCGTGCCGCCCGCGAAGAAGTTAGTCAGCATCCCCGGTAAAATCATCGCCAGCCCGAGACTCGGGAACAGGAACATGCCGATAACAGAGCCGATAGTGGTGGAGATAAACCCGATAATGACGGCATTAGGTGCGTAAGGGAAAAGCACCGGACAGTCGAGCGCCGGGATGGCGTTCGGCACAATACGCAGGGCGATACCGCGGAAAGCCGGGACAATTTCTGCCAGCAGCAGGCGGACACCCGACAGCAGTACGTAAACGCCCACCACAAACTGAATGGATTGCAGGAACGAATAGACCAGATAGTTAACGCTGTTGGCGTAAGGCGCGACGACTTCCGGGCCCGCGGCAATCGCCGGGATCAGGTAAATCGGGATCATCACCACCATCATCGACAGGTAGGTGTCCTGCAGGAAAGAGAAGGATTGCGGCAGTTCAAAGTCTTCGGTGCTTTTACTGACATCGCCGGTAATTTTCGCCACGCCCGCCTGCACGATATAACCGATGGTGCAGAAATGACCGAGCGCAATGTCATCAGAGCCGGTAATTTTACGCACAATCGGTTGTGCCAGCACCGGCATTCCGACCGCCATGACGCCCGCAATTATCCCGCCGGTCAGGATCAGTTCCGTACCACGCAGGCCGCCCATGTAGCCGATCACGGAACATACCGTCGCCATCCACAGTGACGCCTGGCCGGTCAGGAAGATGTATTTGAAGCGGGTCAGGCGGGCAATCAGGATATTGACGATAAACGCCAGTACCATAATTAATGCGGTTTCACGCCCGAGGGTTTGTTGTGCGATACCGGCAATAGAACCGACGTCGGTAACAATGCCGCGCATATGAAACCCTTTCTGGAATATTTCACCCAGAAAGGTCAGTGCATTGACAATAATACTGGCGCCGGAAAGCAATACCAGAAAACCCAGAAGCGTTTTTAATGTGCCGGTAATAACTTGCCCGATGCTTTTCTTTAATGCAATCAGACCAATCATGGCGATCAGTGATATTAATATTGATGCCTGGCCTAATACATCATTGACAATAAAGTGAAGGAAAGACATAAGCGTCCCCTGTAGAGTTCACGGTAATTGTTCTGTTGGAGTTAAAATTTTTTATTATCAGACAGCCAGATGTCCCATTTCCTGTAACACCGGTGTCAGCTTAGTTTTGATTTCGTTTTTATCAACCAGTCTTTTCAGATATATAATATTGGCGTTAATCGTGTAATGCTGAAATTGCGAACGGAAATTTTCGCCGGTCATAATTATGTCGGCCCGGGATGACGTGGCGCTGGAAATATCACAATGTGATAAATCGGCTTCCACACCCAAATCTTTCAGTGCCGCTTCGATACTCATTTCACAGGCAAAACTGCTGCCCAGACCCGCACCGCATACCGCCAGGATTGATAGCTTTTTCATCATTTTTCCTTACGTTCTTTGTAGGTGTTCATAAAGGGTTATGTTTATCTCTTTTCACTTCACGTTTAAAATTGTCGGATGATGTCTAACGCTTCCTGCTTGTTTTTACTGGTTTTTAGCCTCTGTGCGGCTTCGTCATCACAGAAAAGATGAGAAAGGCTGGCAATCATTTCAATGTGCGAATGGCTGTCCACGGCGGCCAGCGCGAAGATGACGTAAACCGGGTCATTATCTTCACTGCCAAACTCAACGCCTTCTGAAACAATCACCAGAGACAGTGCCGTTCTGATCACGCCTTCTTCCGGCCTGGCGTGCGGCATGGCAATACCTTCTCCCAATACATAATAAGGCCCGATTTCCCGGTGCATGTCATATATTGCCTGAAGATAGCGGCTTTCGGCCGCACCCGAATTTATTAAAGGTTGCACGGCCAATGCCACGGCACTTTTCCAGTCATCAATTTTGGTAATAATCGTAGTGTTACTTTCATTAATCCAGTCGCTTAACATAATACCTCTGCATAGGAATAGTGTCTTTTCTCAGTATGATATTTAATTAAAATAAAAACTGTGATCTATCCAGTCCTGTTAGTCATCAGTGAAAGATAATAATTTCAGGCGACGTGTAGGAATAAATGATAGTAATGTATTAACGAAGTCCTGATATCAGAATTAGCTTACTTTTCAGTTAATGAATATTTCCTCTGGTCAGTATTTATTGTCGTTGGGTGTCGAATGAATTCATTATCCACTCGTGAATATCAACAATATTCACAGGCTTATTTTGTCCAATAACATTCTGGTCAACAGAATAAACTGGCCCCGTGGTTATTGGTCGTGCATTTCCAGCGAGAATTTTTAATTCGGGAATATATTCTGCCCCGACATGTCCCGGTAAGCGTTCGCCCAGTCGTGAGGAAAAACGTTCCGCCGCCAGTTCAGCATCAATCTGACACCAGACTTCCACCACCTGCGTGACGCCCGCCCGTTGCAGATAATCCTGCAACACGTCTTTGGGCTGAAAACCAAACCACGCATCGACAATAAAGGTGCTGCCTTCGGGCGCGCCGCCGATGATGTCCCAGATAACCTGATAACTTGCCAGCCCGAGCACGCGGTTAAAAGGGCGGTCAACATTCTCTAATCGCTGAAGAAATGGATTTTTGATGCCATCAAGCGACAGTTGTAACCAGCCGCTGTATGCAGAAAGCTCAACGGCGAGCCAGCTTTTACCTGACGCCGGGATCCCGTTCACCAGGATGACGCGTTTGCCGGTAAAGCCATTTCGTGAGGCGCTTCTGTTTTCAGACATGTTCCACCTGTTGTGTTGGGTAATGTGCCGGTGCATGGAAATACTGCTGAATGACGGCCTGAAGTTCGTTCAGACGCGGTACCGCCAGCGATTCCAGACGGGATTTCGTCGCGTTGCGATCCAGAGAAATACAGTCTTTCCACAATGAACGCCCTGCGATAACGCCTGATGCGCCTTCGCTCATGGCATCCGCCACTTGTTTGAGGAAGGTGGAATGATCCACGCCCGCTGAAAGCACGGCCCACGGCACGTCGCCGGCCAGTGTTGTGATATCAGCACAGGCTTGTTTTGAGCCCGGATAAGGCAGTTTCAGCACTTTCGCGCCGCATTCCAGGCAAATCTTTGTGCCGCCATAAATCAGGGACGGGACTTTTTCTTTATATTCTTCCTCGGTTTCGTTGTCGAGTTTATAGGTCAGGAACTCCACCACCAGCAGCAGATCTTCGCGGGCGAAATCTTCAATACACTGGCGCAGAATATCGATGTTATGACGGTTTGCCGCTTCCTGATCAGAACGCAGATACACCATGATTTTGCCGCCGGTCGCGCCGAGTTCACGCACACGACGCGCGTCGACATTCGCCACCAGCCGTGACAGTCGGTAGCCTTCCGGCGAAATGTCCCAGCCCGACGCATCGAGACCAATCAGCAGCGCGGTATCGCGGGCAATAATGCCGTTGTCCACCAGTTGTGGCACGGCGCAGACCGGATCGACCAGAACGCAGGAGGCTTTGCTGGCGAGATATTGGGTGATGTCGGCTTTAATCAGCCCGAGCTCATGTTCTGAAATGGCGGATTGTTGCTGCGGGTCGCTGGCGAGCAGGCTGCGCATGGCGCCGCGCTGGTCACAGGCGATCACCAGCATCGCGCCGTTCTTGCCACAAATCTGCTGATAGCTGCGTAATTCTGAAGTAGACATTTTTGACATGGAACTCTCCTTTGCGTGAAATTTATTACAGATGAAAAAATCTCGATTACACTGGACGTTCTGTCTTTGCCCTCTGAAGAAAAGGGGCGGAAAATCGCGTAACACGCCGTTTTACAAGGCCTGACGCCCGATCCGGCACATTGCATTTTCACAGGTGTTGCGCAATAATCCCTCAATCGACGATTTGAGTGTAATTCATTACTGAAAGGAATTTCAAGCTGAAAGAGCCAATTTTGCAAGATATTGCAGCAACGCGTGCCATGATGCATCTGGTGGCCAAGCTGCATTACGAGTCTGATATGTCTCAGGTGGAGATTGCGCGCAAGCTGGATGTGTCAACGGCAACCATCTCCCGGTTGTTGAATAAAGCCCGCGCGGCGGGGATTGTGCGCATCGAAGTGGTGGGATTATCGTCGCCGGAAGACATGACATCTGACCTGATAAAACGTCTCGGACTGAAACATGCGTATGTCGTGGATGCGCCGCCGGGCAATGTGCTGGGCGCACTGGCGACGCCGCTGGCTGCTCTTTTACAGGAAGCCGGTTTAGGCGCGGGATCGGTACTCGGCATCGGCTGGGGAAGGGCGGTGCGCGAAGTCACGCTGGCTGGCATGCCGCGTCTTCCGGGGATCAAGACCGTCGCACTTAACGGCGGTATGCAACAATCGGCACCGCATTTTCAGATAACCGAATTCGTGCGTCGTGCGGCGGAACAGATGGAAGGCACGCCATATTTTCTGCACGCGCCTTATCTTTCATCTGCGGAATTACGCGATGCGTTTCTCGCAGACCCGAGCGTGAAGGAAATTATCGGGCTGTGGGACCGGCTTGATGCGGCGATTGTCGGCGTAGGACTGACACATACACCCAAGCCCAGTGAATCCACCACCGCCACGCCGGGCGAGCAGGCACTGAGCGATGCGGCGGGTGATGTGTTGCGCCATTACTTCACTGAATCCGGAGAATTATTGCACTGGGAAGGTGAGGAGCGGATGATCGCGGCCTCGGTTGAACAGTTGCGCAAAACACCGCTGACCATCGGCGTGGCGGCCACGCCGGAAAAAGCGGCGGGGATTATTGGCGCGGTGCGTTCAGGGATGATCAATTCGTTAGTGACGGACGTGAATACCGCTCAGGCGATTCTGGATAAATTGCCGGTGTTCTGACGCTGTTTATGTAAAAGACGTTCTCAACAGACGTTCTTAAAAGAAAAAGGCATTCCTTTGCGGAGATGCCTTTTTTGCGGATCACGGGCCGTCACCTGTTCTATGTTGAGAACAACACCAATGAAAGAAGGTATCTGTTGCTGTATCCGAATAAACCGATTGCCTCGATAGCTCAGGACATCGGCTTTGATGACCACTCTTATTTTGCTACCTGCTTCCGGCGCGAATTTGGCCTCCCTCCCAGAGCGTTTAAATCCACCGCTGCGGGGCAGTTTCTGCTGTCCAGATAGATGCCATAACACACAGCTGGTTTTTAACCCTGAAAACCACAGATCCGATACTCAGTCTGTTCCCTCTGCACGTGATATAAAGATGTGTACTAATCATCCTAATCGCGATTGAGGGGCATTCCGTTTTATCCGAAAATGTGAATCAGTATTTACTTATTCCCTGAGTTTTCTGAAAATGAATGATGATATATGTCAGTTTTTGCCTCCTTTTTCATGGGCTGAGGCATCGTTAAATCGAAAATTTCTTCTATTTTTTAGCATAAAAAAGAAGTCTGATTTTCTTTTTATTAGTGCAATATATTGATTATAATGGCTTTTTGTCTATTAGTGGTTTTGCTAAATAATAATTTCAGTGAAAGTGGGTGTTCCACAGGGTCTTTTGCTGGGAAAATAATTTGTTCTAGCAGTAAAACCCTACAGGATAATCTACATGAATAAGCCTTGCTCAATGTCTTTGACTCTCATTGCGTTAATCGCATTGAGTGCATGTAGCACGAAAAATAATGTGCCTACAATTAAAGACACGTCAGTTAATAAAGGTACGAATAATACCTGTGTTAACGAATTCAAAGCATTACAGCGTCTTTCTCCTCATGATTTTGATATTTATCAGCAACAATTTAATCAGCTGACAAAATCTTATGATGTTTACAAAACGAATAAGGGTCTGATAAACAAAGATGCGCAGGAAATTCTGAACATCGAACTGGACTCAAAATTGAAACTTATCTGCGCAAGAGTTAAAGGTGCGACCTTTAAGAGCATGGACGAGCGCTCTCAGGAAGTGAATAAAATATGATGGCGCGAGTGAAGTCTTTCTTCCTGATTCTGTTACTGATCAACATACAGGGGGCACATGCTGAAGATTCCGTTGATGCTAATCTGAGCCTTTTAGATCAGTTGCAGAGTGAAAATTTAATTTCTGCTCCGGAATCGTCTGTTTTTGCGGAAAAAAATAAGACTTCCACTCCGCTGATTCAGCCTCCAAAAGATATCGTCGTCCCAAAAACACCTGTTGAAAAAGCCGTCGCGCCGCCGTCGCAGTCGCGGCCTAAACCTTCTCCGGCTCCGGTAAAAAAAGCCCCTAAAACACCTCAGCCTGTGCGTGTTCCCTCTGCCACAGCAGATGTCAGCGAGATGAAGAGCAAGGCCGATATCAAGGCTAACGAGCAGCTAAAAAAATCCCTCGAGACGGCAAAATCCACAGCAGAAAAATCACGTGATCAATATGCTGCCTTGCAGAAATCCTTCGCGGATACGCAAAAAGAAAACCAACAACTACAAGTTCAGATCGAGGCATTAAAAGCCAAACCTGCCGTTGCCTCACCATCTGCAGACCAAAAGCTTGCGCAGAAGAAAGCGCAGGATGAACTGAAAAAACTGCAAAATTTGCTGAAAAACACACAACAAGAAAACCAGCAGATGGCATCTAAGTTGCAGAAGCTTCAGGGTAGCCAGAAACAAGCCGAAAGCCTGAGCGAAAAGTTATCAGTCGCCCAGACAATGACAAAAAAATCAAAAGACGAAATGGCTGATATTCAGCAGTCTTTGAAAAAGACAATGAGTGAAAATGCCGCATTGAAAGCCCAGCTAACGGCGTTTAAAACCAGTCAGGACGGCTCAGCGAAAAAAGCCTCCGAGCAAGTGGCCACCTCTCAGCTGGCGACCAAAAAAGCCCAGAAGGAAATTGCTACCCTTGAGGCGAGTTTTAAGAAATTAAGCACTGAGAATGCGCAGATCAAAACGCAACTTGATACCGTGAAAAAGCAATCCTCCGCGCGCATCGAACAACTGGTCTCCTCTGGACGCGCCAACGGTAAATCGCTGGCAGAATTCGCGGTGCTGAATGCGACATTACAGCAGGCGACAGAAGAAAATCATAAGCTCAAAACGCAGTTCGAGACGCTGCAAAAGCAATCCAAGGCAGAAGCCGAAAAATTGCACGCTTTAGAAAGTACAGGCAACAAATCGCAAGCCAATGTGGTTGAACTGCAAATGACCGCAAAACAAGCTGCCGCTGAAAATGCGCAACTGAAAACTCAACTGTCCACCCTGGAGAAACAGGGTGCCAGCCAGAACGAAAAAATTGCGTTTGCCGTGGCTGCAAATAACAAATCACTGAATGAAAATCAGACTCTGCAAACAAACCTTAAAAAGGCTGCAGACGAGAATGCGCAGTTGAAGTCGCAGCTTGCAGACCTGCAAAAACAGGGCGCTGCGCGGAATGACAAATTGTCAGCGTCAGACGCGGTTAATAAGAAATCTCAGGCTGACTCTATGGCTTTGCAGAAAACCCTCAAACAGGCCGCTGAAGAAAATGCTCAGCTGAAAATCCAGCTGGCAGCAGTGCAAAAACAAGCCGCTACGCAGAATGACAAACTGTCTGTGTCAGATGCTGCTGCTAAAAAATCTCAGGCTGATTATGCGGCTTTACAGCAAACCCTTAAAAAGGCCGCTGATGAAAATGTTCAGCTGAAAAACCAGCTGGCGGACAGGCAAAAACAGGACGCTTCGCAGAATGACAAACTGTCTGTGTCTGAAGCGGTCATCAAAAAATCACAGGCTGATTATCTGGCCTTGCAGAAAAGCGTCAATCAAACTGCTGATGAGAATGCCCAGCTTAAAACCCAGCTGACTGACCTGAAAAAACAAAGCGCTGAGCAGAATGACAAATTGTCAGCGTCAGAAGCTGCCAATAAAAAGTCACAGGCTGACTACCTGGCCTTGCAGAAAACCCTCAAAGAAGCCGCGGATGACGCAGCGCAGTTGAAAACTCAGTTGGCCGACTTGCAGAAACAAAGTGCTGACCAGAGTGAAAAACTGGCGGCTTCTGAGGTCACGAACAAAAAATCGCAGAGCGATTATCAGATATCTCAGGCGGCACTCTCAAAATCTTCTGAGGAAGTTAAACGCCTGACCAGCCAGCTCACTGAAAGTCAGCAGGCTGCGAATAACGCCGCCGAAGAAAAAAGTAAGCTGACAGCTGAACTGGAAAAAACCAAAAAAGATCTCGCCTCACACAGCATCGCTGCCGTTACACAATCTGGCGGAGAACGGCTCAGTGACGCAGAACTAAAAACACTGCAGGCGAAAGAAAGTAAGAAAACCGGACGCTCTTATTCTGTCGGGTATTTGCTGGGGCAAGCCGCGAATTCAAAAATCGAACAGGTGGTTTCTGCCGGTGAGAAAATTGATCGCAATGTGATTATCAAAGGCTTTGTTGACCGGATGAATGAGCTGTCCAGCATGTCAACAGCCGACATGAGAGAGTCGCTGAACAGTCTGGATACTGATATTCGCTCACGTCAGGAAAAGCAAAAATCCTCGAATGAAGAGAATAACCAGAAAATCCTGAATAAAGCGGGCAAAGTCAAAGGTGCAGTTAAAGCAAAATCAGGCTTCATTTATCTCATCACCAAGCCGGGCTCACAGCCAAAAGTTACGATGGATAAGAGTATTCGTCTGCAGATTGTTGAGACGTTGGGTGACGGTAAAGTCATTGCCAGTGAAAAAGACAACAATGTGATCAGCGCCGCTGTGACGGAAATTCCGGCAGTTCTTCAGGAGGTTGTGCTTAAGCTTGGCTTGCAAGGTGAAGCCACAATCTACATTCCGCCTGAACTGGCGTATGGCAAAGACGGCATTCCGGGAAAAATTCCGCCGAATTCGCTTTCCATCATGAAGATCAAAATATTAGGCGTTAAAGACAACTAAATTGGTCGGATAAAAAAGGCAGGTGATGATCAAATCACCTGCCTTTTTTGTTTCTTCAGCGTCGATTTTGCGGATTACAAAAAAGATTTTGTTGTTCCTGTCTGACTGAAAAAAAAAAGCTGTATTGACGACTGTTGATATAGGCTGACTCCTGTCAAAAAAATCTGAACAAGTTGCCAAATTCTTTCCGCTATCTGCTTTTGAAGTCCTGTCCTATTGTTAATTCCAGCAGCACAACAACACAACGTTAAATACAAAAACACAACCCAACAATGCACTCTGAGAGGAAATGAAAATGTCTAAATTCGATCTGCTGGACCCACAGAATTCCACCCTGATTTTCATCGACCATCAGCCGCAAATGTCATTCGGCGTCGCCAATATCGATCGCCAGCAGCTTAAAAATAATACGGTCGCTCTGGCTAAAGCGGGCAAAGTTTTTAACGTGCCGGTGATTTACACCTCAGTCGAAACGGAAAGCTTCAGCGGCTATATCTGGCCGGAACTGCTGGCGGTTCATCCTGATGTGAAGCCGATTGAGCGTACCTCGATGAATTCCTGGGAAGATGCGGCATTCGTGAAAGCGGTAGAAGCCACGGGCCGTAAAAAACTGATTATCTCTGCATTGTGGACCGAAGTGTGTCTGACGTTCCCGGCGCTGATGGCGCTGAAAGAAGGCTATGAAGTGTATGTGGTGACCGACACCTCCGGCGGCACCAGCGTGGATGCTCACGAACGTTCCATCGACCGTATGGTGCAGGCCGGTGCGGTGCCGGTGACCTGGCAGCAGGTTCTGCTCGAATACCAGCGCGACTGGTCACGTAAAGAGACTTACGACGCAGTCATGGATCTGGTGCGCGAGCACAGCGGTGCCTACGGTATGGGCGTCGATTATGCCTACACCATGGTGCACAAAGCGCCACAGCGTCAGAGTTAATGCCTGAATGTATAGCCCGGTTATTCCGGGCTATAGACGGTGCTCAGTCCGTCGAAATCCTGCAAATTCTCCCGCCACCACATGGCAGCGTTGCCGGTGGCATTGTCGTTCCAGGCCATAAAGGCCTGATCGCGGCGGGTTTCCGAATCGAGGCGACGTTCAACCAGCGCGCCGCTTTCCAGATGGGGCGCGGCCAGATAACGTGGCAGATAGCCGCAACCCAGCCCGGCGATTTGTGCATGAACTTTGGCATTAAAGTCATGAACGCTCAGCATTTTCTGCTCATCGAGCACGCGCAAATCAGCGCCAGTGCTGTGGCGGGACGTATCGTGAACGACCACGGCGCGATACTGGCGGATTTGCTCGCGCACCAGCGGTTGCGGCATCGAGGCCAGCGGGTGATGCGGCGCAACGGCAAACACATATTCCAGCCAGCCGATCGGACGATATTCAATGCCGCTGCGCGTGAGAGGTTCCTGTACGGCACCAAATACGATGTCAGCTTCGCCATAACTCAGTGCTTCCCAGCAACCGCCGAGCACGTCGTGGCGGAATAATAATTGGGTATGCTGATGCTCTGCGTAAAAGCGGTCAATCAGCGGCGTAAGCAGCGCGAAGGGTACGGAGGCATCAAGGCTGATGGTCAGTTTGCTTTCCCAGCCGCTTTCAACGTACTGCGCCTGTTGCTCCAGTTCGCTGACAGCGCGCAACAGCACGCGGCCTTTGTCCAGCATCAGACGACCTGTTGGGGTAAAAGTGGCGCGATGGCCGGAGCGATCCAGCAGTTTAATGTTCAGATCACTTTCCATTTTCTGCACGGTATAACTCAGTGCCGATGCGGTTTTAAACAGTCTGGCACCCGCCGCGGCAAACGTACCGTGACGGTCTAACGCGTCGAGGATCAGCAGGGCTTCAAGGTTTAATCGCATTCTTTTTCCCACTAAAAAGGGTTGAATACCGGAAAACATTTCCGGTAGTGATGGCTACCCCATTTCGTATTGTTTAGAGGTATAACGCAACAAATAGTTAACCAGAGGTTGATGACTGTATACATTACCAGTATTATCCGTTTGTTTTCTATACAACGTTTATCCGGTCAAAGCAGGTCAGCTATTTTGTGGAATCCCGAAAAAGAGCTTTTTACCGAGCTCTATCAGTACCCTGAACATCTTCGCCATACCTTAGAAAATTTACCCGGCAGCAGCGGTGTCTATATTTTTTACGGTGACGATAAGGCTTTTCCGCTGTATATCGGCAAAAGCGTGAATATCCGTAGCCGCGTGATGTCGCACTTTCGCAATCCTGCCGAAGCCAAACTTCTGCATATGACCCGCGATATCGAACACATTGAAACGATCGGTGAAGTCGGTGCGTTATTGCTGGAATCTGACCTGATTAAAACCCGTCGTCCGCTGTTCAATAAGCGTCTGCGTACCGCCCGCAAACTGTGTTCCATCCGGCTTCAGGGGCTGACGGCCAGCATTGTGTTCAGCGATGACGTGGATTTCTCCCACAGTGAAGATTTATTTGGCCTGTTTAAAACTAAAATGTCGGCAGTCGAAAAAATCCGGGATATCGCCGATCAGGAAAAGCTGTGTTATGGCGCGCTGGGGCTGGAAAAACTGTCAAAAAATCGCGCCTGTTTCCGCTTCTCACTGGGCAAATGTGCCGGCGTCTGTTGCGGTAAAGAAACGCCGGAAGCCCATCAGACGCGTCTCAGAAGCGCGCTAAGCACCCTGAAAATCCGCAGCTGGCCGTATCCGGGACGGATCGCTATCGTCGAAGAAGCCAATGGTCAGACGGATTATCACGTCATCAATCACTGGTTCTATCTGGGCACGGTAAAAACGCTGGAGGCCGCGAAAGCCTTTGATATCGCCGTGCCGCACTTTGACCGTGACAGTTATAAAATTCTCTGCAGGCCGCTATTCGAGACGGACAGTTCGAAAGTGATTTTGCTGGACTGACGGCAAGAAAAAAGGCCTGAGATCAAAAATCTCAGGCCTTTATTTTTTACCGACTGGCGAATTAACGCATGGTAACAAACTCTTCCGCACCGGTCGGATGGATGGCGACGGTGTTGTCGAAGTCTTTCTTGGTTGCGCCCATTTTCAGTGCGACCGCGAAGCCCTGCAACATTTCGTCCATGCCGTAGCCGATACCGTGGATGCCGACGATTTTCTCTTCAGCACCGACGCACACCAGCTTCATGCGGCACGGCTGGCGGTGCTGCGTGACGGCGGTGTACATCGCGGTAAATGCGGATTTGTACACTTTCACGTTGTCTTCGCCAAACTGCTCTTTCGCCTGTGGTTCGGTCAGGCCGACAGTACCGATTGGCGGGTGACTGAACACGACGGTCGCGATGTTGCTGTAATCCAGATGTTCGTCAGGTTTGTTGTTAAACAGACGCTCAGACAAACGACGACCCGCAGCAACGGCAACCGGAGTCAGTTCTACCGCACCGGTATTATCGCCCACGGCGTAAATGCCTTTAACGCTGGTGTTCTGGAACTTATCGACGACGATGTAACCTTTATCGTTGGTTTTCACGCCAGTCGCCTTCAGGTTGAAGTTGTCAGTTTCCGGTTCGCGGCCAATCGCCCACACCAGGCTGTCGACTTCAAATTCTTGTCCGTTTTCCAGTTTCAGCGTCAGGCTGCCGTCGGCATTTTTCACCACTTCTTTCGGAATGGACTCTTTATGCAGCTCCGGACCTTCGGTTTCCATTACTTCAACCAGCGTTTCAACGATCAGCGGATCGAAAGTACGCAGCGGGGCGTGTTTACGCACGAACAGATGGGTTTCGGCACCCAGCGCGTTCATCACACCGGCGATTTCTACCGCGATGTAACCTGCGCCAACTACTGCAACACGTTTTGGCATTTCGGTCAGATCGAAGAAACCGTCTGAATCGATACCGTATTCTGCACCCGGAATATTTGGATGACTCGGACGACCGCCGGTGGCGATCAGGATGTGATCCGCGGTGATCTTCTCGCCGTTGACTTCAACGGTGTGATCGTCGACAAAACGCGCGAAGCCTTTGATCACGTCCACTTTATTTTTGCCCAGCACGTTGTCGTACGAGGTGTGGATACGGTCGATGTAAGCGGTACGGTTGGCGACCAGAGTTTTCCAGTTGAAGCTGTTCACGGTGGTATCAAAGCCGTAATCCGGGCCGTAGTTGCGGATCGCTTCAGCGATTTGCGCGGCGTGCCACATCACTTTTTTCGGGACACAACCCACGTTGACGCACGTGCCGCCCAGCTCTTTAGCTTCGATCAGCGCGCATTTTTTCCCATACATGGCTGCACGGTTGATTGATGCGATACCGCCGCTGCCGCCGCCAATTGCCAGATAGTCATAATGTTTGGTCATCGTTTTATCCGTAAGTTGTGAAAAATGGAGACACTGATTCAGCGTCGTTAATCTCAAAATTTGGTTAAGAGTTTAACGTGTTGTGGAAAAGATTGGATCAATGATTGCAATAGGTTTGATAGCTGAGACCTTTGAAAAAGGCCTCAGCGAGGGGAAAAGCTTTACTTACTCAGGCACAACCCAGTTAACCGTAGTATGACCGGTACCGGATGGCACCAGCACTTTGAGCAGCCACGGCAGAACGTTGTTCATCTGCTGCTCGAGTTTCCACGGCGGATTAATGACGATCATGCCGGAAGCGGTCATACCGCGCTGATCGCTGTCCGGGCGCACGCCCAGTTCGATTTGCAGAATACGGCGAATGCCGGTCGCTTCGAGATCACGCAGCATTTTCTTGATTTGCTGACGCATCACCACCGGATACCACAGCGCGTAAGTGCCGGTGGCAAAACGTTTGTAGCCTTCCTGAATGCCTTTTACCACGTCCTGATAATCGGTTTTCATTTCGTACGGCGGGTCCATCAGGATCAGGCCACGACGTGAAGGTGGTGGCAACTGAGCTTTCAGCTGCTGATAACCGTCGGCACGCGCAACGCGGGTACGGTCATCTTTCTGGAATTCACTGCGCAGCAGCGGGAAATCGCTCGGGTGCAGTTCGGTCAGATGCAGTTTGTCGTCTTCACGTAACAGCTGACGGGCAATCAGCGGCGAACCCGGGTAATAACGCAGATTTTCATTGCGGTTGAAGTGATTGACGACAGACATGTACGCCGCCAGTTCTTCAGGAATATCGTCCCGCTGCCAGATGCGCGCGATGCCTTCCAGATATTCGCCGGTGCGTTCGGCGTGTTCGCCACTCAGCTGATAGCGCCCGGCACCCGCGTGGGTGTCGAGATAAAGGAAGGGCTTTTCTTTTTCTTTCAGAGATTCAATGATCAGGCTCTGAACGGTGTGTTTCAGTACGTCGGCATGGTTGCCTGCGTGAAAACTGTGGCGGTAACTCAACATAACTTTATTGTTCCGGAGTGGCGTATTGCCGACAGTATAAACTGTTTACACCCTTCATACTTCACGTTGCAGGGGCGATCTTACTTCCCAACCCAGCTGTTCTTGATTTTGAATTTGTCCGCACGGTTATAACTGATTGAGTAGTTGAAGGTTTTTCCGTCTTCCAGTTTGGTGATGCCAGAGACTTTCAGCATCGGCAGACCGGTTTCGCTTTCCAGCAGCGCAGAAAGCGTGTCGTCGAACAGCGAAGCTTCGATCACTGAGTTATAGAATTTAATTTTCCGGCCGGTTTTATTCTCGATAAATTCATATAAAGACCCGTTCTGTAAAACAGACTCAGGAATAATATCTATTACCGCACAGGGAATATAGGAGTCTTCGATCAGGACCGGAATATTGTCCACCAGCCGGACGCGGCGGATATAATGCACGTCGTCATTTTCATTAATATCCAGCTGACTGGCGATATATTCACCGGCTTTACGCGTTTTCAGGCTGATTAAGCGGCTGGAGACTTTCACGTTATCTTTAAATTCGCGCGAAAAACCGAGAATAGAATCGCTGGTGCCGTTATTGAGCAGATAAACATTGTCTTCAATCACTTTGGTGACGAACATCCCTTTGCCATGAATGCGTTCGATAAAGCCTTCCTGCTCCAGCATATGCATGGCTTTTTGCAGCGTCACGCGTGTCACTTCAAAGCGAGCCGCCAGTTCCCGCTCGGAAGGAATTTTGTCACCGACACGATATTCTTTGTTCAGGATGGCCTGTTTCAGGCTGTTTTTGATATCAATATAACGGGCGGCCATTAGCGTAACTTCTTCATGTCAGAGTTATTTTTGAGCAGTATAGACACATGCCTCGCGGACCGGAAGCGTTCGCCCCGGTCCGGGATGTTTCAGCAGAGCCTGATCAATGCAGGCGAAGGCTGTTCAAAGGCACGGTGCAGAATTTCCATGGTGGTCATCACATCAGCGGCTGGCACATACGGCGCATGTCCCTGACATATCGTGGCATATACAGCATCATAAACGCGGCCATAATCGCCGTTGCCCGCATCGACATGTTCGGTAATGGTTTCGCCGCTGTCATCAATGTATTTCAGCACGCCATATTCCGTTTCCTGACCAAAGTCCGGAGTGCCCGGTAAATTCCCGGCTTTCAGACAGGTTTCCTGCTGATCGATATTCAGTTTAATAAAGGAGCCTTTTTCCCCGTGAAGAATAAATTTCGGGTAAGGCTGCATCACCAGATGGCTGCATTTCACCATAGCTTTGGTTTCGCCGTAATAAAGTTGCAGTTCAAAGGTATCGTCAGGATTGTTTTTATTTCTCACCGAACGGATATCGTAATGCACCAAATCTGGTCGTCCGAACAGGCTGACCACCTGATCGACAAGATGAACGCCCAGGCCGTAAAAAGCGCCGTGGGTATAATCTGCCGGAGCATCTGGGGCGTCAGGACGGAAGTAATCGAAATGACTTTCGAACTCGACAATTTTACCGAGCACGCCGCTGTCGATGACTTTTTTAACCGCTAAAAAACAGCTGTCGAAGCGCCGGTTCTGATATGGCATCACGGTCAGCCCTTTTTCGGCGGCGAGCGCAAATAGCGACTGCGCTTCTGCCAGCGTCCGGGTAAACGGTTTTTCGACGATGACATTTTTCCCGTGCTCAAGGCACCGCTTTGCCAGGTCATAATGGGTTTGCGGCGGCGTACACAGCGTCACCAGCGTAATACTTTCGTCGTGCAGAATATCGTTCAGATCAGAGGTGAAACGGATGCCCTGATACGCCTCCTCTTTTTCAATGTCCGGGCGACGGGTGATATCGAAAATGGTTTTAACCTGAAACAGGTCGCGTCGCTGTAAAACGTAAGGCAAGTGGTAACGTGTCGCGCTTTTCCCAAATCCTGCAAATGCACAGTTTATCTTCATGACGTTTCCTTCCATTGTGATTGGTGTTTATGCACTGACCTGCGCTGCATTAACTGGAATACCCGCTTCTTCCAGTGCCAGCTGTTTCTTTTCCATCAGCCGGAAGAAGGGATAATAAATGATTGTCGAAATAATAATCATGACGCCTGACCACAAAGCCGCCGGAATATTGCCGCCGGTGGCGAAATATCCGTTCAGCAAAGGCGGCATCGTCCAGGGAATTTGTAATACCGGGCGGCCAATAATGTTAAAAGTCATCAGAAAATACGACAGGGTGCATAACAGCATCGGCGTGATAATTAACGGCAGCATCATCAGCGGATTAAACACCATCGGCACGCCGAAAATGACCGGCTCATTAATACAAAACAGCGAGGGTGCAAAAGACATGCGACCCAGCGATTTATAATAACGACTTTTCGACATCATCATCGCCAGAACCAGCCCCATCGTCGCGCCTGAACCGCCGGTGCAAATAAAGAAGTTATAAAATCCTTCAGCGAAGATATGTGGTATCGGCTGGTGGCTGAGATAAGCCTGAGTATTTTCGACAATAAACTTAAGAAATATCGGCGCGGTAATGCCGGAGAGCACGTTGGTGCCGTGGATCCCGCAACACCACAGCAGCGAGATAAGAAACACCAAAATTAACATGCCCGGCAGTGTGCCAAGTCCGATGACCAGCGGGCTGAGGATCAGCGTGAAGAATGCGTTGATATCAAAATGCAGGATCACCCGTACAAACCACACCAGCGCCAGACAGACAATCGCCGGGATCACGCTGACAAAAGATTGCAGCACAGCCGGCGGCACGTTATCCGGCAGCCGGATATAGATTTTATGTTCGATGAAAAAGCGAATGATATAGACGGTGAGGATCGAAAGAATAATGGCGGAGAATAACCCCGCAGCGCCGAGATTATCGACGTTAAGCGTGTAGTCATCATTTAACTGCGCCATCAGGAATACGGCGACAGTAATGGCGCAGCAGGTCAGTCCGTCAAGCTTATAATGTTTCGCCAGGTTATAACTGATGCCCATGGCCGAAATTAAACCGATGATCCCGAACGTGACCAGAACCGGTGCATTCAGCGCGGTGCCAAACTGCCCTAAATATTCTGTCCATCCGGGGATCGGCAGATTGGCGATAATTAAGAAAATACTGCCGGAAATAATAAACGGCAGCGTCAGCGTAATGCCGTTGCGCACGGCGACCAGAATAACGTTATCACCGACTTTAACCAGACACGGCACCAGTCGTGATTCTATGAATTTCATCATGATGTGATATGCCCGTGATTATTGTGGATATTGCGGCAGGAAAGGCCGGTTTACAACGAGGTATTCGTCGAGAATTTTTTCGGCAATATCCACTGACGGCATTAGCGGATGCACCGAAAGCGCCATTAATGCGGTGGAATAATCGCCAGTGACGGCGGCTTCGATGGTGAGTTCCTCAAAGGCTTTGACGCTCTGGATCAGGCCACGGATTTTCACCGGCAAACGCCCGTAAGCCAGAGGATGCGCACCCCGACGATCTATCATTGCGTTCGTTTCTACCACACTGTTTTCGTCGAGATCGGGCGTTGCTCCGCGATTGAGCGTATTGACGACGTGGATCTCCTGCCGGTTGTTATAAATCGCGCTGATGATCGAACAGGCAGTATCCGAGTAATACGCACCGCCCCGGCTTTCCAGTTCTTTCGGTTTGCTCTCAAGCTGCGGGTTTTTATAGAGTTCAAAAAGCTGGCGTTCTATTTCACGCGTTTGTTCTCCGCGTGTGCCGTGCGTCTGGCTGTCTTTTACGCTGTGCGCCACCATTTCACGCTGCAGATAGAAATACTTCAGGTAGGAAAGGGGATACAGGCCAAGCGCGCGGATAAAGGCCGGTGGCAATCCGGTATCGGGAATGTTTTTCAGCTGATTCTGGCCATTGCCCTGCGCCAGTTTCTCAATAAATTCTGCGGTGACGTCGTGGCCTTTGACGGCGATCTGATCGGCAAATATCAGGTGATTCAGCCCCATCACGCGGGCATATACGTCTTCACGACCGACGTCATACACCTTCGCGATATCCATCATCATGCTGTTCGCACCGCTGCAAATGCCCAGCGTTTTGATGCTCGAATATTTTTCAATGGCCTCAGTAACAATCCCTGCCGGATTGGTGAAATTGATCAGCCACGCATCCGGGCACAACCTTTCCATATCGCGGCACAAATCTAACAGCACGGGAATGGTGCGCTGTGCCTTCATAAAGCCGCCTGCACCGGTGGTTTCCTGGCCGAGAACGCCGTATTTCAGCGGGATCGCCTCATCGTGAATACGGGCTTCCTGCTGGCCGACGCGCAGCTGAGTCGTAACGAAGTCCGCGTTACGCAGCGCGGCTTCGCGGTCGGTGGTCAGATGCACGGTAATCGGGAGCCCGGCTTTTTTGACCATCCGTTGTGCCAGCGCACCGACGATTTTCAGCTTTTCCTCACCGGCTGCGATATCCACCAGCCAGAACTGCGAAACCGGCAATTCGTCGTAGCGCCGGATAAATCCGTCGATCAGTTCCGGTGTGTAACCTGAGCCGCCGCCCAGTGTGACAATTTTGAGTGTTTTCATTCCCTGCTGACTCCCTGTGTTGTGGAAAAAGTGAACTGGCATACGCCAGATAACGGGAAGCTAACAGGAATAACCTCGTTGTAAATAGGGTTTAGCGGCAGGAGACAGACAAAGATGAAAATTGCGAGGCAGGTCTTGCTGCAACCTGATAATCCGAACGGGAGTGATTGATAACATGAATATCTATGGCCGCCGGGCGAAATCGCCGCCACCCATTGATTTCCCCATAACTTGACCGCATGTTAGAAGTTACGTCATCTTTAAGACGACCCGAATTCACGGCGTGGTGCGCCACAGACGCATCAGCCCCAAACGCTATTACGAAGGACTGGCCCTATGACTGAACAGCAAAACGCGTCGAATCCGCTCTTAAAACCGTTCGCCCTGCCACCTTTCTCTGCGATCAAGCCTGAACATATTGTCCCTGCGATGAAATCCGCTATCGAAGAAAGCCGCCAGACCATTGAACGCGTCGTCGCGCAGGGGGCGCCTTATACGTGGGAAAACCTGTGTCAGCCGCTGGCCGAAAGTGACGATCGCCTGAGCCGTATCTGGTCGCCGATCGGGCATCTCAATGCAGTGAAAAACAACCCGGAACTGCGTGAAGCTTACGAGCAATGCCTGCCAATTCTGTCTGAATTCAGCACCTGGACCGGGCAACATGCCGGTTTGTATCAGGCATACCGCGATTTAAAAGACAGCGAACATTTCAGTACGCTCTCCGTGGCGCAGAAAAAAGCCATTGATAACGCGCTGCGCGATTTCGAGTTATCCGGCATTGGTTTGCCGATGGAAAAACAAAAACGCTATGGCGAAATTTCCGCGCGTCTGTCTGAGCTGGGTTCGACCTACAGCAACAACGTGCTCGATGCCACCATGGGCTGGAGCAAACTCATCACGGATGAGAATGACCTGAAAGGTCTGCCGGAAAGCGCACTGGCCGCGGCGAAAGCGCTGGCGGAATCGAAAGAGCAGGAAGGCTGGTTGTTAACGCTGGATATCCCAAGCTATCTGCCGGTGATCACGTACTGCGAAAACCGTGAATTGCGCGAAGAAATGTACCGTGCGTTCGCGACCCGTGCGTCCGATCAGGGCCCGAATGCCGGTAAGTGGGACAACAGTGAAGTGATGGCTGAAGAACTGGCGCTGCGTCACGAACTGGCTCAGCTGTTAGGTTTTGATTCCTTCGCGGATATGTCGCTCGCCACCAAAATGGCCGAAAGCCCGAAACAGGTGATCGACTTCCTGAGCGGTCTGGCAACACGTGCGCGTCCGCAGGGCGAGCAGGAACTGGCGCAGCTGCGAGCTTTCGCCAAAGAACATTTCGGCGTGGATGAAATGGAAGCCTGGGATTTGCCGTTCTACGGTGAAAAACAGAAACAGCATCTGTTCTCTATCAACGACGAGCAGCTACGCCCGTACTTCCCTGAACAGCGTGCGCTGGAAGGGCTGTTCGAAGTGGTGAAACGCATTTACGGCATCACCGCCAAAGAACGTAAAGACGTAGAAACCTGGCACAAAGACGTGCGTTTCTTCGATCTGTTTGATGAAACCGGCGACTTGCGCGGCAGTTTCTATCTCGATCTGTATGCCCGCGAGCACAAACGCGGTGGCGCATGGATGAATGACTGCGTCGGCAGCATGCGTAAAGCGGACGGCGAACTGCAAAAACCGGTCGCGTATCTCACCTGTAACTTTAACGGTCCGGTGGGCAACAAACCGGCGCTGTTCACGCACAACGAAGTCACCACGCTGTTCCATGAGTTCGGTCACGGCTTGCATCATATGCTGACCCGCATCGACACCCCGGGAGTGGCCGGCATTTCCGGTGTGCCGTGGGATGCTGTCGAGCTGCCAAGTCAGTTTATGGAAAACTGGTGCTGGGAGCCGGATGCACTGGCATTTATCTCTGGTCATTTCGAAACCGGCGAACCGTTGCCGAAAGAGATGCTGGATAAAATGCTGGCGGCGAAGAACTATCAGGCGGCGCTGTTTATCCTGCGTCAGCTGGAGTTCGGTCTGTTCGATTTCCGTATGCATGCGGAATATGACCCGGCCAAAGGCGCGCAAATCCTGCAAACGCTGGCAGAAATCAAGAAACAGGTTGCCGTGGTGCCGTCACCGTCATGGGGACGCTTCCCGCACGCCTTCAGCCACATCTTTGCAGGCGGTTATGCGGCGGGTTATTACAGCTATCTGTGGGCGGAAGTGCTGTCGGCCGATGCCTATTCCCGCTTTGAAGAAGAAGGGATTTTCAACCGCGAAACCGGTCAGTCGTTCCTGGATAACATTCTGTCGCGCGGCGGTTCTGAAGAGCCAATGGAGCTGTTCAAACGCTTCCGCGGGCGTGAGCCGCAGCTGGATGCTATGCTGCGCCACTACGGAATCAAAGGATAACCTCTGCCTGTGAGTGTGTGTTTACTGTGTGAAGAAGGCGCCGATGAAGGCGCCTTATCTGTTCTGGCGCAGCGCTGGAATCTGACGTCTGATCCGGATGCCGTGATGGCGCTGGTGCTGACGCCTGAACGTCTGGAATTACGCAAACGCGACGAGCCCAAACTCGGCGCGATTTTTGTCGATTTCGTCGGCGGCACGATGGCGCATCGTCGCAAATTCGGCGGCGGACGTGGCGAAGCGGTAGCGAAAGCCGTCGGTATCAAAGGCAGCTATCTGCCGGATGTGGTCGACGCGACCGCAGGACTGGGCCGCGATGCGTTTGTGCTGGCCTCTCTGGGCTGCAAAGTGCGGATGCTGGAGCGCAATCCGGTGGTTGCGGCGCTGCTCGATGACGGGCTGGCGCGTGGCTATCGTGATGCAGAAATCGGCCCGTGGCTGCGCGAGCGCATGACGCTGCTGCACGCCTCCAGCCTGACTGCGCTGGCGGAACTGTCGCCTAAACCGGAAGTGGTGTATCTCGACCCGATGTATCCGCACAAACAGAAAAGTGCGCTGGTGAAGAAAGAGATGCGGGTTTTCCAGGGATTAGTCGGCCCGGATGAAGATGCCGACGGCCTGCTGGAACCGGCGCGCCGCTTAGCGACTAAACGTATCGTGGTAAAACGCCCGGACTATGCTCCGCCAATGGCTGATATCGCCGCACAGGCCGCAGTTGTGACCAAGAGTCACCGGTTTGATATTTATACGCCGTTATAGAAAGCTGCTGTTGTCATATCTCAACGAGATGAAAAAGAAACCAGAAAGCACTGCATAACGTTCTGGTTTCTTATGTTCATGCCTGATTACGCAAATCCTCAATAAACTCAGTGACTGGCACGGTTTTTTCGCGATCCCGTTGTGCCTCGTCGATCTTGTTTAACTGCTCAATTAGGATTTTTTTCATTTCAGCTTCTGCAAAGCGCGTGAGCAAATCCCTGACCATCGGCTGGTAACCAATCTGGTGATGTGCCGCGATAGTTTTCAGGTTATTGAGCAGCGACTTTTGCAGCCTGATTGAAATTGCCTGAAGTTCCATCATGTCATCGTACTCAGCGGCCTCAGACGGGGAAACCGCTTCTGCGTGTTCTTCGGATGCACCCAGTTCGCGGTTATCCCACATTTCTGCATTATCCTGAGCATCCTGGCGGGTCGTCATAATGTCTTCCTCTAAATTTGGAGCGTGACTGCCGATTTTCAAAGAGCACCTTTACTGGCGTAAATTCGCCTTTCAATTTCGTTAGGCTCGAAAGCTGATTTTAGCTGAACCGGGAGCCCGTTATAGGGTGGCACAAAGCAAATTTTAAGTGTACGGCCTCTGTTCGTTTCAGCAATAAACCACAAGGTGGGCGGCGTCGTCAGGTGCTTCTCTCGGGTATCCTTAAGGTAATTACCCTCACGGTTAGCAAAACATTCGAAGACCTCTTTCTCCACAACACTGTGCTTTACGAACAATTTCTCTTTCACTGCCGCTGAAAACTGGATTTTCATGATACATCCTGTATGAAAAACTTCATCCGTATATACCTGACATTTTAATTTATTATGTTTAATAAACAGACAGATATTGATTTTATGCAGATATGAAAACGTTCTGTATATACAAAATACGCTTTTGCTCAGGGATTGACCAGAATTCCACGTTAAAATCTCATAAAAAAATGCCCGCCGGTTTTCACCTGCGGGCATTTTTATGTCAGCGTTAACGCAATAATACGTCTTACGCTTCTTCTTCCTCATCGCGCAAAGGCACGATCAACATGTCGATGTGAACGGTGTTGATCAGCTGGCGCGCGGACGACATCAGTTTGCTCCAGAAATCCTGGTGATGGCCGCACAGCACTAAATCCACGCCATATTTATTGATGGCATCCACCAGCACCTGCGCTAAATCACCGCTGCCGCTCAGGGTTTCTGAAATCGGGTAACCGGCGTTTTGCGACAGTTCGTTCAGCGCGTGGTGCGTCTCTTCGGAAATACGTTTCTGCATGTCGCCCAGATTGACGTCGATAAGACCGGTGTACAGGTCTGAATAGTTCACATCAACGTGGATCAGGGACACCTTGGCGTTATACGGACGCGCCATGGAAACCGCTTTCTCGACTAAAACTTTGCTCTCAGGTGAGAGGTCAACAGCAATCAGTATGTGTTTGTAAGCCATAAGAAAACTCCTTCCATAAGTCGGTTAATAGCAATATCAGCATCATGCGAATGTCATGACTTCAGTATAGCGCCAAAATGGTCAGAGAAATCAAGCATACAGATCCCATTTCGAAATCCGGGCATCTATAGATAGAAATAATATGAACAGTTCGGGATTCGTTTCCTACACTCAATAATGCAGGCTTCTCCTGCTTTGGCAATCTTCTGTGGTACGAAAAGAGGGCGGGCGCAGTTTGCCCGGGGGTGTGAAATTGCGGAAAGGCAGGGCGAAACGTCGGGTATGCGCCGCTATTTTACCGGTGCATTGCGCGGTGTCAGTTCGCCTTGAGGGGGAATCATGATCAGTCCCGTTGCGCTGTTTTGGGCTTTATGTTTTGTGTGTGTCGTGAATATGCTGCGCTATTACTCTTCTTTGCGCGCATTGCTGGTGGTACTGCGGGGGTGCGATCCGCTGCTGTATCAGTACGTTGATGGCGGGGGATTCTTCACGTCGCACGGTCAGCCCAGCAAACAAATAAGACTGGTGCGTTACATTTATGCTCAGCGCTATGTTGAACATCACGATCCTGAGTTTATCCGCCGTTGTGAACGGGTCCGCGGTCAGTTTATGCTGACAACTGCACTGGTCGGATTAATTTTAATCAGTATGTTAGCGATGCTGATCTGGTATTAGCATACCCTTCGTACTTGAAGCTGCAGCGGCGTTAGCGGCTCTCGTTCACCCGAATCACTGACTTGTGTCAGCGCATCGGGATTCTCTCGCTTGCTGCCTTGCTGCAACTCCAGTTACTTTGGTTATGAATTAGGGAGGATGTGTGGAAAAGGAAACAAAAAAGGCGACCGTGCTGAGCAGGGTCGCCTTTTTAATGCCGTTCAGAAAGCTATCAGATCAGCTTCAGCGCAAGCCAGTACAGCACGCCGGAAAGGACAATCGACACTGGCAGGGTTAAGATCCACGCCATTGCAATGTTCTTCACGGTCTTCGACTGCACACCGCCGCCATCCACAATCATGGTCCCTGCCACCGCAGAAGACAGCACGTGTGTGGTGGAAACCGGCATACCCGTATAGCTGGCAACGCCGATAGAAACGGCCGCGGTCAGCTGTGCAGACAAGCCTTGTGCGTACGTCATGCCTTTCTTACCAATCTTCTCACCGATGGTGGTCGCCACGCGTTTCCAGCCAATCATGGTACCCAGTGCCAGCGCCAAAGCGACAGCAATGATGATCCAGATTGGTGCGTATTCAACGGTTTGCAGAATGTCTGTTTTCAGCTCGCCGAGGAAGCGTTTATCCGCAGGAGAGGTTTCCGGCAGCTTGGCCACTTTATCCGCAGTATCAGAAACACACATCAGCAGACGGCGCATATGGCTGCGTTCTTCCGGTGCCAGGTCGCTGTAAGACTGAAGATTGGTCAGCAGTGTTTGCGCGCGGCCGATAGCGTCAAGTGCGTGGCTGCTGTCGCAGTGGAACACTTTAGGCTCATCGGTCGGTGCGATATTGACGTCCGGTGCAGGCACCATTGGGGTCTGTGCAACCACGTGCGGCACGGCATCAACATGTTGCTGGTAATACTGGCCGAGGTGAGTCACGGCGTCGCGGGTACGGGTAATGTCGTAACCGGTCGCGTTCATATTCACCACAAAACCCGCTGGCGCCACACCAATCAGCACCAGCATGATCAGACCGATACCCTTCTGACCATCGTTAGCGCCGTGAGAGAAACTCACGCCGATAGCCGACAGAATCAGACCGGTACGTGTCCAGAATGGCGGCTTTTTCTTGCCGTCTTTCTTCTCACGTTCCGCCGGTGTCAGGTGGATACGGGCATGTTTCTTATTGCCACTCCAGTAACGGCGCAGCAGGAAAATCATGGTACCGGCGATAATCATCCCGACCAGCGGAGAGATAATCAGCGAAGCAAAAATACCAATCATTTTAGGGATGTTTAATGCATCGACCACGGAAGTGTGGGTCATTAATGCATTGGTCAGCCCTACGCCAATGATGGCGCCGATAAGGGTATGGGAACTGGACGCCGGCAAACCAAAATACCAGGTGCCGAGGTTCCAGATGATCGCCGCCAGTAACATAGAGAACACCATGGCAAGACCATGTGCGGAACCTACATTGAGCAGCAGATCGGTTGGGAGTAAATGGACGATGGCATAGGCCACGCTCAAACCACCCAGCAGAACGCCAAAGAAGTTAAATACCCCTGCCATCACGACCGCTAATTGCGAACGCATTGCCCGGGTATAGATGACGGTTGCTACTGCGTTGGCCGTATCATGGAAGCCGTTAATCGCTTCGTAGAACAGAACAAACAGTAACGCGAGAATCAACAACGAACCGGTATGAATATCCAACCCGGCAAATAGATGCAGCATAATTGTTACGCCAGTTAGTGGTCATGAACGCCGCGCATTATCTGCGAGAACAGGGTGAGGGGAAAAGGAAAATATGACATTTTTTTGACTAAAAACAGTTCAATAATCGCGTCGGTTTCAATTAAATTTTTATTTATCAAAATCTTATTCCTCCTTTGTCGCTTGAAACATTTACTTACGACGTTCAGAAAGCAAGCTGTCTGACTGGTTTAAGACGCGCCTGTCCCTTACAATTCGCGCCACTCAGTGGGCAGCACGCCCGCTCAGAAGGGGAAACCCTATCTAAAACGTAGTCGAATATTCATAAAGAGAGGCCAAAAGTGGAACAGGTTGATGTGGTCGTCATTGGTGCAGGTGCTGCAGGTATGTTCTGTGCGGCACAGGCCGGACAGGGTGGCTGCCGGGTTCTGCTGCTGGATAATGGCAAAAAAACCGGACGTAAAATCCTGATGTCGGGCGGCGGACGCTGCAACTTCACGAACCTTTACGCCGAGCCGGCGGCTTATCTTTCTGAAAATCCGCATTTCTGTAAATCTGCACTGGCGCGTTACACCCAGTGGGATTTCATCGATATGGTCAACCGTTACAATATCGCCTGGCATGAGAAAACCCTCGGCCAGCTTTTCTGTGATGACTCCGCGCAGCAGATTGTGGCGATGCTTGATAAAGAGTGCGAAGCGGGTAACGTTGATGTGCGTCTGAGAAGTGAAATCACCGACGTTCAGAAAACGGAAGAAGGCTTTGTTATCAACGTGAACGGCTCAACTGTGAGCACTCACTCACTTGTTGTTGCCAGCGGCGGACTTTCCATGCCGGGACTCGGCGCTTCGCCGTTTGGTTATCGTCTGGCGGAGCAGTTTGGCCTGAAAGTGTTGCCGACCCGTGCTGGTCTGGTGCCGTTTACCCTGCATAAGCCGCTTCTCGAACATTTACAGACGCTTTCCGGCGTTTCCGTTCCTGCGGTGCTGACCGCCGAAGACGGTACCGTATTCCGCGAAAGTATTCTGTTTACTCACCGTGGCCTTTCCGGTCCGGCTGTTTTACAGCTTTCAAGCTACTGGCAGCCTGGTGAGTTTGTAAGTGTTAACTTACTTCCTGATGTCGATCTGGCGGCGTTTTTGAATACGCAGCGTCAGGAGCATCCGAATCAGAGCCTGAAGAATACGCTGGCGATGCAGTTGCCGAAGCGTCTGGTCGAATGCTTGCAAACGCTGGGACAGCTTCCGGATGTGACGCTCAAACAGCTTAACGTGCCGCAACAGGCCGCACTGGTGGAACAGCTGCAAAACTGGCAGGTGCAGCCGAATGGCACCGAAGGTTACCGCACGGCAGAAGTGACACTCGGCGGTGTCGATACCAAAGAGTTGTCATCTAAAACGATGGCGGCGGCGAAAGTCCCCGGTTTGTATTTCATCGGCGAAGTGGTGGATGTGACCGGCTGGCTCGGCGGGTATAACTTCCAGTGGGCCTGGAGTTCGGCGTGGGCGTGTGCGCAAGATTTGGTGGCGCGGTCGTTCGCAGTGAATCAGCCCTAAATGGATATCTGAGCAGTCGGAGAATTTTCCCAGCTGCTCCTCATTTTTTCGTCTTATTAAAAGTATTTGTTAACGCCAAAATCAATTTTCTCATGCATTGCCACAAACGCAATCAGCCTGTTCGGGATGATGATTTCAATTCCACCCTCATCATCATGAGGGCCCTGATAACAAAATCCCAGCCTCCCCAGCGCGGGAATTAAGGGGCTGTTCAGTTTCATGACAGATGTTTTCATGTCCTCTGGCAGGGCATCTATAATCATTCTGGCTTTAGCAAAACCGGTAATACTTGAGTTCTCCAGTTCCGGTCCTTTACATATAAGCACTTTCATATCATGGATAAGCGTGACCGTATGCCCGTAGGGATGCTGGTAATCAACACGATATCCCGCCGCCACATTTTTAGTTTTGGCCACGTAAAATCCGGCCCAGTCAGCTTCCCTCTGAAAGGATGAGTGCAGCGTACGCATATGATCAAGCTGCTGGTATGCAGCAACTTTAAAACCGATGTGGCCTTTTCTGAGAATGCTTCTTTCAATTGTAATCATATTAATCTTCTAATAAATTGAGGGAGGTTTGAATTCACCCTATTGGAAGTGAATATATGATTACACCATAATAGCTGCCAAAAATTTAAAAGCTCCACTCCAGAATTGTATGTAGTTAAATGAAAATTGTTTTTAGTAAACTGAATTGCTCATTATTGATCGGATTTTTTGATGTCCAGTTTTACGAGTGGTGCCTCCAGGCTATAAGATATTTTACAGCAGACTCCGTCATAATTTATTTTCTATCCTTCAGCAAATGGATAATCCATTCCAGTCTCTCGTCATTTTTCGCCTTACTGTGAATATAAGCATAAATATCAATAGTATCTTCCTCCATCCAGGGGATTTCGACATTGCGCACGTTTAAGTGTACGGGGATGTGCTTGAGCAGGAATGCCGGAAAGAACATCACAGCATCACTTTTTTCAATACAGTAAAGCATATTAATCAGCGAGTTAGATCTGTAACGGATATTCCTCTGATGAGACAATCCGTACAGCTTCTCAGGAAGGTAAGCGCTGGTTTCGGCAGAGCTGAGAACGATATGCTCTTCTGCCATCCACTGCTTGTCGCTCAATTGGTTTTTTATACGGGGATGTCCTTTCCGACACAAACCCACGATCCGTGACTGAGCAATCTTTGTTGAAATGAACGAGTGGTTATGCCTGATGGCTGAGCCGATATCGATGTCGACTTCTCTTGATACCAGTGCGGTACTTCGCTGGTCTTCCAGCATGATACGGTTATTAAAGGTAAAATTTAACTCCTTGGGAAACTTTTTATTTTTTAATAACTTATCAATCAAATAATATTCAATCATCGTATTGGTTCTGATAATAACGTTAGAAATTTCAGGGGGATCCTCAGTACTTACCATCAAAGAATGGGATATTTCTTCATCAATATTTTTAAAGGAGGGATAAAGCTGGTTAGCCAGCGGCGTGGCTTTTAGTCCTTTAACAGATTTGATGAATAAGGGATCATCGTAATAATCCCTGAGTTTATTTAATGCATAGGTCAGCGTGGGCGATGATATTCCTAATGCTTGCGCGGATTTACTCATGCTTCGGGTTTCATACACCAGCACCAGCGTTTTGATGAGATTATAGTCAAATTTATTGTTCATTTTTCAGTTATTCTTCTTTTGATCAAGTACTTAGTTCAGGTGATATAAAAAATTCAAAGCACGACTTCGAAAAACCTCTATTGTGTCTTATCCCAGAGGAATGCCTAATAACACCCGTTACCGTGCTATTGAAAAGAAGGTGTAATGAAAGTCCTGACTGATAAACCAACATTTGAAAAATGGTTCGTGGAAGATTATTTGAATATTAACCATAACCCTATGAATACCTCGATTCTCACTGATGAAGAATTGGACATCGCCCTTTCTGAATCTGCGCCAGAGTCATTCCCATGTCTGGTTTTCATGGGAGCCCAGGATATTTATTCTGATGGAAATCAGTTGCGGTATATCTACAAGGACGAGTTAAGGCTAATGCAAGAATTACTGGAAGGGAAAGAATTTACTCATTAAAAGTGGAACAAAATTATTTCAAAAGGATAACCAAAATATCCAAAGCGTATAAAAGTAGTTCTTATAATTGATTTGGTGAATGTATTCGAATGCAAAGGGCACTTTACTGCGCCCTTTGCATTCTGTCTGATCAGTGAGACACCCCGCCTCAGCCCCTGCGATATCAGAACCCCCATCACTTTCACGGCAGAACCGCCTGGATGAGGTAATAGATTTGTTATTTTGTGCTCAAAATTAATCAATCCTGCCTTCTGATTTTTTTCACTTAAGAAACTAGAAAATTCCTAAGCAAAATGAGTAAAAAGAGCGAGATGTTTAGTGATCATTGAGTATTGGTGATTATTTGCCATTTTCTCCATCAAAATAATAGCGATGTAATCCATGTCAATCAGACTGGAAAAATAGTTGAAAGCAAATATAAACAGAGAATGCGACTACTTATCACTTCTGATTGGGGTTTTATGCTAAAAAAATGTTAAATGCTGGTGTTTAATTTTTAGTTGTTTGGTTTTTTACAGATTTATCTAATAAGTTTAGAAAATTCCTAAGTCCGCCCGCCAGACCCCCTCGCTATCGACATGTCAAAACAGCCTCACTAAGATTAGCCCGTGTTTAGGAGGATTAGGATTTTTCCTCAGAAAAGAATTACAACGGAAAGTACTACCAATGGAATGATAAATGAAACAAACAGTTGTTATCCACTCTGGCTATTATGAGATGCTGACGCTCTCGTCGATCCTTAATCATGTCAATTCAAAAGTTAACTTGTTTTCTTCATTGAATGAGTTCTACGAATCTGGAATTGGCATGAGCGTAGACTGCATTATTATTGAGATAAATAATAACGTAGAAAACTTCAACTCTGTGATTAAGTTCATCCGGAGAACGGGTTTTTTATACAAGCCACCGCGCGTCATTGTAATCACTAAAATTGAACAATACGACAGACTGACACGCCTGGTTGAAGAGAACATTGATATGCTCATCTCTGAACAGGAAGAGTTGACGGTGCTGAGAAAGATGCTCATTACCGGTGTTGTTGACCTTAATTATCAGATGACAATCAGCCCCTATTTAAACAGAAAGAAAAATGAAGTATTTCATCCGGCGAGAATGTGTCTGACCTCAATGGAACGCGAAGTGTTATGTGAGATTAAAAGCATGAAGACCAATTCGGGTGTAGCGCAAAAAATGGGGAAGAGCAGTAAGACGATCAGTACCCACAAGCGAAATGCCATGAAAAAATTGGGGCTTAAAAATTCGATAGATTTGTACAAGTATCTGATGCAGTGATCAGGGCGCAGATTTTCTTACCCGGATACTTCGAAAAGTCGTCTTTATAAGGCAAAAAAGCTATCGATAAACGATAGCTTTTTTTATAGATGAGATACCGAGGCCCGGCTGTCATACAGAATGATTGAGCACACGATTAAGGTAGTGAAACAGCTCTTTGGTACTTTTAAGACCGAGCTTTTTCATCGCGCTGTATTTGTAGTAATAAAGGTTAGAAATTGGAATTGCCGTGATTTTCTCAATGCTTTTCATTCGCTGGTTCTTTGACAGGCAGCGGAGCAGAATGACTTCGTTTTTACTGAGCAAATAGTCCTCAAGAAAAGGTTTGATTGAGTCGTATTTCCGTTTCAATAAGCTGTCAAAGAAGAAATATACTTTCGAGAATGAGTTCTCTTTACATACGCAAAAGTCAGCTAACTTGCTGTTAACAATGATATTATCACTGAAGATGATGACTTTGCTTTCCTGCTGTGTTTTAGATTTTAAATTATAGATGAATTTATCAATATTAAACTCGAAGCTGATCTCACCTGGTTCCAGGATATAAACGTCGAAGTTTTCAGCATGTTTATCCAGCGCATCTTCCGCACTGATATGATTGAACGTAATACCTGAAGTTGTGCGGATTAAAGAAAAGAGGTTTTTTAACCCTACATATGTCAATGTGCATGAGTCAATAAGTGCAATGCGCATCATTAATCCATTCCTTTAAATGCATCGGCTTCCGTAGAGATCATTGCGTATACCTGATAATACATCTCCGTTATTATTACCAAATAAGCTTTCCGGTATACTATCGGGTAAGAATGCAATCGTCAACGTAACCAAATATGATCATCTTATTATCAAGTAAATAAACTTTGTGAAACCCATAGTGCAACTGACTGATAATAGATGGTATTTTTTCTATTGCTGACAAAATAGATTACGTATCTAGGAATATTTTTAATTTCTTCGTTTAATACTTAAACATTCTTAAGTTAATGTACAAAAACTGACACTCATAGACACCAGAAAAGAAACCGGCTGCGACCCGCCTCACTACTAATTTAACTGATTTAACAGACGTTAAAATCGTTGTTTTGAAGATCACCTCATCAAAAAAATGCCCTTCAGATAAGGCCATGAATTTTCGTTTCATGAAACTTTCGAAAGAACATCGGATGAAATCTCTGCAAAGGTTGTCCATTTTATCTCGCAATGACGATAACCGGTTGGCTAATACTTAAGGAGGATTGTCAGATGATGTTTAATCATTATTGCGCGAGACGGCAAGATGTTTTTACATTGTATTTAAATTATTGTTAATAAAATGTTGCTTTTAATCTGTAGGTGAAAATTTGTTTTTATTCTCTCCTTTTCCATCAGATTACGGTCACGAATGCCTGTTAAAGGGGAAATAACAGGGATTTATTTGTAAGGATTTTGCAAATTATCCTAAGATATGACTGAGTTTTGTAAAGCTATCAATCAAAATGATGCCAATTTTCACTGTAAATCCGCCTTTCAGACGATCAGATTTTTCCCTTTTTTACTAAAAACAACATACTGATTTATAACATTAATCACATTCACCTAATGAATGTAAGCATTAGGATTTTTCCACCTTCGTGAATGTATTTCTGCTTACTTACGTAATTTTTGACCACTTTTTCTGCAGCGCGAAGATTGTAATAATGAGACCGGAATCACAGGAAACAGGGGGCTGGAGGACTGTGCAATGGCTGTACGAGGACGTTCTCCCTAAGGATAATGACAGGAGTGTCAGATGAAAAAGTGGTCTAAGATTATTGCCATACCGTTAAGCATTTTGGGGGTGTTACTGACATTCCCTGGCGTGGTCTTTGCAAATGTTTCAGAAAATGTCAACGAGTGGGCTAACGCACCTGCGATGAGAGGGCTTGATTCTGTTGATCTGAAATCAACTATCTTGCAGGCATTTTCTCGCAGTCCTTCGGTTACGCAGCAAGCCTATCAGCTGGGTATCGGTCAGGCGCAGATCCGGGAAGCGCAAAGTGCGTGGTATCCGCAGGTGGGTCTGACGGCGAATACCGGCAACTCAACCCAGCAGGATTTTTCTAACAGCCTGAATAATGCGGCTGCCTATGGTCTTACGCTTTCTCAGCTGGTTTATGATTTTGGCAAAACAAATGCCAATGTCAGCCAGCAGAAATCAACGCAGGAAAGCTATCGCTATAAATTACTGGCGACAATGTCTGACGTGGCCGAACAAACCGCTACCGCGTATCTGGACGTATTAAAATATCAGGACCTCACCCGCACGGTTGAGGAAAATATTCGTGCCCTGGAAGACGTCAGAAGAATGTCTTCATTACGTGCAGACGCGGGACTCAGTACCCGTTCCGATGTATTGCAGGCGCAATCACGTATTTCAGGGATGCGTTCAACGCTGAAACAATATCAGGCGAGTTTATCGGCGGCCAAAGCGCAATTAGAATCGCTGACCGGTGTGAAGGCTAAATATTATCAGCCATTTACCGCCAGTGATTTTGATAATCCGGTTGTGCCGGAGAATATCGATTATTCGAAAATTCCTACCGTTTTATTTGCACAGACACAGCAAGAATCTGCCTCTTATGAAGTCAGTAAAGCCAAATCGGATTATTTACCGACGCTGAGTTTACAGGCCAGCCGGACGCGTTACGAAACGAATAATAATCCGTACTGGAATAATCAAATCCAGTTACATGTGGATGCGCCGCTCTATCAGGGCGGGGCCGTTTCTGCACGCGTGAGTCAGGCAGAAGGACGCAAAAATATTGCTGCGACGCTCGTTGATCAGGCCAAGCTGGATATCTTGCAAAAAGCGTCAGTAGCTTATGCCAACTGGGCGGGTGCAGAAGGGCAGGTGCAGGCCAGCGCAGCACAGTTGCAGGATTCCATCCGCTCGCGCGATGTGTACAAAAGCGAATATAAACTTAACCAGCGTACGCTGAATGATTTACTCAGCGTAGAGCAGGACGTCTTCCAGGCTGAGTTTTCACAAGTCAGCGCCAAATACGACAGCTGGTATTCACTGATTAATTACACGACGGCGGTAAATAACTTATTGCCTCAGCTTGGAATTAGTCAGGGCGAGAAACAGTCGTTACCCGATCTGAAATAACCTGCAGTTAAATCAACAACAAAAATGTTTTTTAGCATTGAAACAACACCTCACATTACAGACAAGGATTAAGGACAATATCATGAGCAGAAGCATAGATATTATCTCTCGCAAAACGTCGCTGAAGAACGAATTCACTGCCCAGGGAAATACGGCACTCGCAATGAATGAATCGGGCATCGTGGTTATTCATGACTCGGTGAAAAATGTCGCCAGCTATGAACGAAGCGGTAATGACCTGATTATTCATATGCAGGATGGCTCGGTCATCCGTTGTGTAGGATATTTTGAGAATATCGGTCAGGATAATGAAAATAAACTGGTTTTCCAGGATGAAAATCAGCAACTGACCGAAATTAATTTCACCGATGCAACAGCGGCGCATGATACAGCTGCCTTTACGGTTAATGCGGTTGAAACGCCCCTCGCAGGCCTCGAACCTTTACTGCTCAGCACCACGGAAGTCAGTGTTGAATGGCCATACTTGCTGGCTGGCGTGCTGGGTGCAGGTGCCGTGGGTGCGTTGCTGGGCCACAGCGGCGGCAGTGACGAAAAAACAAAAGTCATTGATAACACGAAAGATGTCGAAGTCGCCCGTCCAACTTTCCTGGTGACGGATACGCAGGGTGACAGCCAGGGCATTCTTGCCAATCAGGCTGTGACCGATGACGTGCGTCCTACTTTCACCGGCACCGGTAATCCGGGGGCTGAAATTTCTATTGTGGATGCCAGCGGAAAAATTATCGCGACGACGCTGGTCGATGCCAGCGGACAGTGGACGGCACAGCTCGCGCCTCAGTCTGCGGGATCTCATACCTACATTGTGGTTCAGGAAAGCAATGGTTCCAGCACCAGCGCGGGTTCCATTACGCTCAACATCGTGACCGAAAAAGCGTCACTGAGTGTCGATACGCTGGCCGGAGATAACGTGCTGAATGCCGCAGAAGCGGGCGCAGATGTTTCCATGTCTGGCCAAAGCGCGAATCTGGCCGCGGGAACCACCGTGACGGTTTCCCTCAATGGTTCAAGCTGGCAGACCACCGTGGCGGCAGACGGCAGCTGGTCGGTCAATGTCCCGGCTGCGGATGCGCAGGCCCTTGCCGACGGCGTGTATACCGTTCAGGTCAGCGGCGTGGATCGCGCGGGCAATACCATTACTTCCAGCTCGACCTTAACGGTTGATACCCATCCTCCTGCGCTGGTGATTAACACTGTCGCGGGAGACGATATTCTCAATGCCGCAGAAGCAGGTCAGCCACTGACGCTCAGCGGGACGTCGGATGCCGGAGCCGGGCAGGTTGTGACGCTGCTGCTTAACGGTATCGCCTACAGCGCAACCGTTGATGCCAATGGTCACTGGTTGGTGGATGTCCCTGCTGCCCATGCGGGCGTACTCAAAGACGGAAATGTCACTGTCAGCGCCTCGGTCAGCGATACGGCGGGGAACAGCACCTCCACCACGCACGATGTACTGGTCGATACCACGGTTCCGGTCGTCACCATCAATACCATCGCCGGTGACAATATCCTCAACAGCGCAGAGCAAACTCAGGCGCAAATCGTCAGCGGCACCAGTACCGGTGGAGAAGCAGGCGACACCGTGACGCTGGTCATCAATGGTCAGACTTACACAACCACGCTGGCGGCTGATGGCTCATGGAGTGTCGGTTTACCGGCGTCCGTATTCAGTTCACTGGCGGATGGCAGTTACGAAGTCAACGTCAGCATCACTGATAAAGCGGGTAACACGGGCTCGCAGTCAACATCAGTACTGGTTGCTTCAGAAGTGCCGGAACTGGCAATTAATACCGTTGCCACCGACGACGTCATTAATGCCATTGAAAAGGGCGAAGCGCTGGAAATCAGCGGGACCAGCAACAGTACCGATGGCACGCCGGTTACCCTGACGCTGAACGGCATTACCTACACCGGAACCGTATCCGGCGGTAACTGGACGGTCACCGTTCCGGCCACCGATGTTTCAAAACTCGGCGAAGCAACCTATACCCTTTCCGCCAGCATCACTGACGCTGAAGGTAACAGCGGTTCAGCCACACACAACGTAGTTGTCGACTCCGTTCTGCCGAATGTCACCATTGCAGTCACGGCAGGCGACGACATTATTAATGCCACTGAAATTGACGCCGATCAGACCATCAGCGGCAAAGTCACCAATGCGGCGGCGGGCGATGTCGTCACTGTCACCGTGGGTGGCAATGTCTATACCACGACAGTGCAGAACGACCTGAGCTGGAGCGTCAGCGTGCCGTCCGCAGACCTGAAAGAGTTCGGCGATGGCGACCTGACAATTTCCGCCAGCGTTACTAATCAGCACGGCAACACCGGCAGCGCCGATCGCGAGATCAATATCGACGCCGGTCTGCCGGGTCTGCGCATTGATACGGTGGCTGGCGACGATATCGTCAACAGCATCGAGATCCAGCAGAACCAGATTATCAGCGGCACCAGCACCGATATCGCGGCAGGAAGTTCGGTCACCGTGACCATCAACGGCGTCGATTATCAGGCGACCGTGGGCGCGAATGGCGCGTGGTCTGCGGCGGTTCCGGCAGCGGACGTGGCGAACTGGCCAGCGGGTCAGATTGCCATAAGCGTCAGCGGCTCTGATGTCTCCGGCAACTCTGTGACCATCTCCAGTAACGTGACCGTTGATCTGAGCAGCCTCGCCATTGCGATTGATACGATTGCTGCAGACGACATCATAAACGCAGCAGAAAAAGCGGCAGACCTGACGCTGAGCGGTTCGACCCAAAACGTAGAAGCCGGTCAGACCGTGACCGTGAACTTCGCGGGCCACATCTATACCGCGACCGTGCAGGACAACGGCAGCTGGAGCGTGAAAGTTCCTGCTGCGGATATGCGCACTCTGAAAGACGGTGACGCGACAGTCAGCGTCAGCGTGACCAATGCGGCGGGCAACAGCGTGGGCGCAGCTCAGGATGTGACGGTTGATACCGTTGCTCCAGCCATCACCATCAATACCATCGCCGGTGACAATGTGCTGAACAGCGCGGAAGCGGGCGCGGATGTGGTGCTGAGCGGGACTTCAACGGCTGAAGCCGGTCAGGTGGTAACCCTCACCCTGAACGGCAAAGATTACACCGCGACCGTTGGCACCGACGGCACCTGGAGCACCTCAGTTCCGGCGGCGGACGCCTCGATGCTGACCGACGGCACGTACTCCGTGAATGCCACGGTGAAAGATGTGGCGGGCAACAGCAGCAGCGTCAGCGGTTCGGTTCTGGTGGATATCACTGC
>NZ_JYDG01000021.1:0-27905 GCF_003263545.1 Rahnella sp. AN3-3W3 | reverse complement strand
AAAAAACTGCCCGGCGGAGTGTCTTTGGTCAGATCGATAATCTGACTGAGATAGCTGAACAGCGAGACTTCAATCAGCGCACAGACCAGCCCCACCACCAGCAAAATCGCAAAACTCGGCCAGACCTGGCGCAGATAATAAAGATAGAAAGGCAAAACCTGATCCGGCGGCTCAGCAGCCGGTGCCTCACGGAAGATGTCGATCATTCGCTCGAAACGGCGAAACAGCATAGCGATCCCCTTTATGATTTCCCTGTCGGCGTTGCTGGTTTCCATGCCATTTCAACGCCGTAAAGGGGAAAGCTTAGTGCAAATCACGGGGATTACAGCCGGTTATTTCTTCAGCACCGCATCTTTTTGCAGCAGCGACAACACAAACGCCAGCACCATGACGCAGGCCGCAATCAGATATACCGAGTGCAGCGCCGAGCCAAACGCCTGCAAATAATCATCGCGTATGGCGGTCGGTAATTCTTGTACTGCCTGCGCGCTGAGTGAGCGCGGAAGCACCGTGCCTTCGGGGATCAGCGCCACCAGTTGATCACGCAGAACGTGGGTGAAAATCGCGCCAAACATCGCCACGCCGATAGACCCCCCAATCGAGCGGAACAGCGTCACACCGGAGGTCGCCACGCCCATTTGTTTCATCGAAACCGAGTTCTGCACCGCCAGCACCAGCACCTGCATCACCATCCCCAGACCGAAACCGAGCACGCCGATATAGAGATACAGCATATGTACCGGCGTACTGACTTTCAGAAAGCCCAGCAGCACCATGCCGGCGAAACTCAGTAACGTACCGATAATCGGGAAAATACGATAACGGCCAATACGGCTGATCAGACGCCCGCTGACTATCGAACTGAACAACAATGCGCCCATCAGCGGCAACAGCTGCATCCCTGCTCCCGACGGCGACGACCCTTTCACCACCTGCAGATACAGCGGCAGGAAAGTCATCGAGCCCATCAGCGACATGCCGATAATAAAGCTGATTGCGCAGCTCAGCAGGAAGGTGCGGTCGCGGAACAGACCCAGCGGAATGATTGGCTCTGCCGCCAGCGTCTCTTCGTAAATAAAGCCGCCAAGCGTCACGATACCGAACGCCAGAATGCACCACAGCTGCGGATCCGACCACTGATACACCGTGCCGCCTTCGCTGGTGAACAATATGATGCAGGTCAGCGCCGCCGCGAGATAACCCGCGCCGAGAAAATCGATTTCATGGCGGATGCGCGCGCTTTGCGATTTCAGCGCCACGCCAATCACCAGCAGGGCAAAAATCCCCAGCGGCAGGTTGATGTAGAAAATCCAGCGCCACGAAATATGCTCCACCAGAAAACCACCGATCAGCGGCCCGATCACCGTCGCCAGACCAAATACGCCGCCGAACAGCCCCTGATATTTTCCGCGTTCTGATGGCGGAATGACATCACCGACCGCCGCCATACTGACCACCATCAATCCGCCACCGCCCAGCCCTTGCAGGGCGCGCATCAGGATCAGCTGCGTCATGTTTTGCGCCAGTCCGCACAATACCGAACCGAGCAGGAACACAATGATCGCCGTTTGCAGCACGATTTTGCGTCCGAGCAGATCACCAAACTTACCGTATAGCGGCACCACAATCGTGGAGGCCAGCAGATAAGACGTCACCACCCACGAGAGCTGATCCAGGCCGCCGAGCTCGCTGACGATAGTCGGCAACGCGGTAGACACAATCGTCTGGTCGAGTGCGGCCAACAGCATCACCAGCATCAGCGCGGAGAACAGCAGCTTTATTGAAGGCTTCTCCTTCGTGACTTCGCTCTGTGCCGAATTTATTGTCGTCATGAATGACATCCTGACTTGTAATTAATTAACTGTATAATTAATATTGAAGCATCAAATTAATCTGGTCAATGGATCACCCCCCTTATGGCAGACAGAAAAATCTCAGAAACGGCGAGATCCGCACAAAAGGATCAAAAACCGGAGACGACAACCGCGCGTCGTCCGGGCCGTCCGCGCAGTGCAAAATCCGGAGCAGATAAGCGTGAACTGCTGCTGGACGCGGCTCTGAAACTGTTTGCCCAATACGGCATCGCTGAAACGCCGCTGAGCATGATCGCCAAAGAAGCGGGCGTCACTACCGCCATGCTCCATTACTATTTCAGGACCCGCGAACAGCTTCTGGACGTGATGATCGACGAACGTTTTCAGCCGGTGCGTGCAGGATTTACCGACATTTTTGAAACACACGCCGACGATCCGCTGATGGCGATCACCCACATGGCGCAGTGCATGATTGATGCGGCAGAAAAATATCCGTGGGTGGCGCCGCTGTGGGTGCGCGAAGTCATCAGCGAAAGCGGCATGCTGAAAAAACGCATGGAAGAACGCAACGGCGACAAGAACCGCAAAATCGTGCATGAATGCATCACCCGCTGGCAGGCCGAAGGAAAACTGAACCCGGATCTGAACCCGGCATTACTGTTTATTTCCCTGTTCGGCCTGACGCTGTTCCCGATGGCCTCAATGAAAATGCGTCAGGAAGGCGCGTCGCCGATTTCTCCCGATATGCTGCGTAAACATGTCGCCCTTTTGCTGTTCCACGGCGTGGCACCGCAGAAGTCATAAGCGAAATCCCCACCCGCGCGGGTAGCGCCGCGCAACTCTCTTAAATCCCTCTTTTTTGTAATGAAAAATACTGCGCAGACTCCTTTATGATGTAACGAAAATGTTGCCGTTACTCAGGGAATGCCGTTTAACATGAAGGGAATGCCGCCGTTAATTCTCGCGCTGTTAGCCAGTTCGTTAGTACTCACTATCGGACGAGGCGTCACACTGCCGTTTATCACGATTTATCTGACTGAGCACTATCATCTGTTGCCGAAAAGCGTCGGGATTATTCTCGGAGCCAGTCTGGCGATCGGCATTCTCAGCAGTCTGTACGGCGGTTATCTGGTGGATAAATTCAATCACCGGACGCTGATCACCGTTTCCGTCAGTCTGTTTGGTCTGAGCTTTTTACTGCTGCCGTTTCTGCCCAATGTGACCGGCGTTCTGCTGGTTCTGGCGCTGCTGAATGCTTCATATGCTCTGCTCAGCATCACGCTTAAAGCCTGTATCGCCAGCTGGTTGCCGGTGGAAAAACGGGTGAAAGCCTTTTCGATGAACTACACGCTGGTGAACGTCGGCTGGGCGGTGGGATCATCGCTGGGCGTCTGGCTGGCGGGTTTCAGCCCGATGCTGCCGTTCGTGATTTCCGGCGTGCTGGCACTGGGCACCGTGACTTCCCTGACCTGGGGATTGCGCAATATTCCGCATAAACCGCCGCAGACCACGCCTGAACAAAAACCGCTGCCCAAACCCAATCTGCGCCAGACACTGAGCATTCTCGCGCACGACCGCCGCCTGATTTACTTCACGCTGGGCAGTACGCTGGGGTCGATAGTGTTCGGGCAGTTCGCCGGTTATCTGTCGCAGTATCTGATCCTGGTGTCGGACGCGACCTTTGCCTACAAGATTATCGGCGCAGTGATGATCACCAACGCCGTGATTGTTATCGCTTTCCAGTACGTATTAAGCAGCCGGATGAAGCAAAATACCCTGCTGAAATGGCTGCTGCTTGGCACAATTTTCTTCATCATCGGCCTGATTGGCTTTATGACTGCCGGACAATCCGTACTGTTCTGGGTGATCGCCATGGCGATTTTCAGCTTCGGCGAGCTGATCGTTATTCCGGTGGAATACATGTTTATCGACTTTATTGCGCCGGAAAACATGAAAGGCAGTTATTACGGGATGCAGAATCTGAGCAATCTCGGCGGCGCGATAAACCCGGTGATGTGCGGTTTTCTGCTCAGTTACGCCGCCCCGCCGGTGATGTTTGTCGCGCTGATCGCCGCCTCGGTGGGCGGCCTGGTGTTCTTCTGGATGGGGCACCGGCTGGCGGCTAATACAGCGCGCGCGCCTGTTGTTTAAGGGTTTCCATCAGTCCGACATAAGGATAAGGGCCGTAGCTCAACCGACTGATACCCGCCGCAGTGAGTTCAGCCAGCGGCGGCGTCAGGCCGCTGGCCATAATATTCACCGGCAATGCTGAGACATCGCAAAGTTCGGCAATCAATCCAACGTCACTCAGACCTGGAACAAAAAACCCGCTGGCACCCGCATTCTGATAAGCAGTCAGCCGTTTTTTGACTTCGGCCATCAGCGCCGGATGTTGCTTGGCGTCAGGCTGCTGCAAAAAGACATCGGTTTGGGCATTGATAAATAGCGCAATTCCCTGAGACGCCGCCTCCTGACGAAGAGAGTTTAAAATCTCGCATTGTTCTCGTACTCCGTTCAGCGCGGATAATCCCAGTTGCTGATCCTCAACATTAATCCCCACCACACCGGCCTGCAAAAGCGCGCTCAGGTTGTCGCGGCGGGCTGCACCATAACCGGTTTCGAAATCCACCGTCAGCGGCAAACTAATAACTGAGGCAATACGTTGCACCGTGTGTAACAGGCTGGAAAAAGGCATGGCTTCGCCATCTTGATATCCCTGCGCCGCCGCACACGACCAGCTTCCGGTGGCGATGGCTTTTGCCCCCGCCTGCGCCACGGCCAGCGCGCTGCCCGCATCCCAGATGTTGTATAAAACGACCGGATTATATTTCTGGTGAAGCTAATGCCACTGCCTGACTTTGCTGACTCATACCCTGCTCCTCGTTTAGCGGCTTAGCGCCATTCTTCGTTCGTGTTCAATCAGCCATCGCTTGCGCCATAATCCGCCGCCGTAACCGGTCAGCGAACCGTCGGCACCGATTACGCGATGACAAGGGATCAGAATTGAAATCTGGTTAGCACCGTTGGCACGTGCTACCGCGCGGGACGCCGTTGCCTGCCCGATATCTGCCGCCAGCGCGGAATAACTGCGCAGCTCACCTGCAGGAATGTCTCTGAGCGCATCCCAGACTTTACGGGTAAATAACGAGCCGAACTCTGCCAGCGGCGTGGCGAATGTGTGTGTTTCACCCGCGAAATAGGCCGTCAGCTCCTGTTCAACCTGATCAACCAGTGGCGTTCGTCCAAAAATAATTTCAGAGGATGTGAGCTGCTTCAGCCGCTCAATTTCATTCGGCAATGCCGGACGGTCAATAAACTCCAGCAGATACAGCGCCTCGCGACTGGCAATTGCCAGCATTGAACCGATGGGCGTATCCAGCCAGTCTGCTTTCAGAAACTGATGCTTTCTCGCCTGACTGGGATTACTGCCGATTTGTCGGGTGATCGCTGCACGAAATCCGCTACCGGATCCAAAGCTGGCGTCCAGTTGCGCCTCAATCACGGCCTCACCGTGAATAAGCGCATCGACACCTTTACCTACCCGCCGCAAACGCGCCATTTCCAGAAAGGTGATGCCAAACTGCCGTTTAAAGGCGCGGCGGACCGTGGAAGGATCGACATTCATCGCCTGCACATCGCCCTCGCTCCATTTTCTGTCCGGCTCATTTTCCAGCGCGGCCAGTAATTTCAGCACCAGCGGGTCTTTTTCGCCGCCCTGCATGAGCGGCCGGCAGCGTTTACACGGCCGGAATCCTGCTTCCATCGCGCTGACCATCGACGGATAAAATACGGTATTTTCACGTTTGGGTTTACGCGCGGGACAGGTCAGCCGGCAGAAAATACCGGTGCTTTTCACGCCGACAAAGGCAAAGCCATCGTAAGCAGGATCACGGGCAATCAGCGCAGCATAAAGAACATCATCGTCAGGCAAATCGAACAACATGATTTCACTCGCAGACCGGAGACATGGGGAAAAGCATAGGGGAATTTGAGCAGGGGTAGCGACGTTTTTCGGGCGTTGATTTTACCTTTTTCCGTTCACTACTTACGACAAGATAATACGTGCCCGGCGTGATACCGGGCACGGCTGCTTTTACTCTTCCAGACCGCGGTTTTTCAGCATCGGCTCAATCGACGGCGCTTTGCCACGCCAGGTTTCGTAGAGCTTTTCGAGGTCTTCGCTGTTACCACGTGAGAGGATCTGGTCGCGGAATTTCTGACCATTCTCCCGCGTCAGCCCGCCCTGTTCAGTGATACCGGCAAAGGCATCGTCGGCCAGCATTTCGGTCCACAGATAGGCGTAATATCCGGCCGCATAGCCATTACCCCAAATGTGCTGGAAATAGCTGGAACGGTAACGCGGCGGCACATACGCCAGATTCACTTTATCTTTCGCCAGTGACTCCGCTTCGAACTTATCGACGTCCTGCTGCGGTGCGTCTGCGCTCAGACTGTGCCAGTGCATATCCAGCAGCGCCGCGGCCAGCAACTCGGTCATGTCATACCCTTTGTTGAACTTACTGGCCTTTTCGATTTTGTCCTGCAAGGCCTGCGGCATCACTTCGCCAGTCTGATAATGTTTAGCGAAGTGAGTAAACACTTTCGGGTCGCTCGCCCAGTGCTCGTTAAACTGCGACGGGAATTCGACAAAATCACGCGGTGTCGCGGTACCGGAAAGGCTCGGGTATTCCTGATCGGCAAACAAACCGTGCAGCGTGTGACCAAACTCGTGGAACAAGGTGATGACATCGTCCCACGACAGCAATGCCGGTTGCCCTGCCGCCGGTTTCTGGAAGTTCGCCACGTTATAAATCACCGGCTTATTACCCAGTAATTTCGACTGATCGACGTAATTGCTCATCCACGCGCCGCCGCCTTTATTATCACGCTGATAATAATCGGCATAGAAGAGCGCCATCGATTTACCGTCTTTATCGAACACCTCGAAAACCCGCACGTCGGGGTTGTATACCGGCAGGTCTTTGCGCTCTTTAAACGTGATGCCGTACAGTACGTTAGCGGCATAAAACACCCCGTTCTCAAGCACGTTATTCAACTCGAAATACGGCTTGATCTGCGCGTCGTCCAGATCATATTTCTCTTTGCGCACCCGCTGCGCATAGTGCTGCCAGTCCCAGGCAGCCACTTTAAAGCCCCCCTTCTGTTTATCGATTTCTGCCTGAATATCCTGCGCCTCACGCTGCGCGCGGGCGGTCGCGGCTGGCACAATTTTGTGCATGAAATCCAGTGCGGCTTGCGGCGTTTTCGCCATCTGATCTTCCAGCTTCCACGCGGCATAGCTCGGGAAACCCAGCACCTGAGCCTGCTCCGCGCGGACTTTTGCCAGCTTAGCTATCAGTGTACGCGTGTCGTTGGCATCGCCTTTTTCAGCGCGATTAATGGAAGCTTCATACAGCGCTTTGCGCGTGTCACGGTCATCCAGCGACTGTAATAACGGCTGCTGCGTGGTGTTTTGCAGCACCAGTAGCCAGGCGTTGTCCAGCTTGCGGTCTTTGGCGGCCTGCGCGGCAGCCGATAACTCAGCATCACTTAGCCCGGAAAGCTGCGCTTTATCTTTCACCGTCAGGCCGCCCGCTTTGGTCGCGGCCAGCAACTTGTTAGTGAACTGCGTGCTGAGCGTCGCGGCCTGCTGGTTCAGCGCCTTGAGTTTGTCTTTATCGGCATCAGAAAGATTGGCACCTGCCAGCTCGAAATCTTTAAACGTCACGTCAATCAGGCGCTGTGATTCCGGAGAAACTTTCAGGCTGCTACGCTGGTCATACACCGCTTTCAGCCGCGCAAACAGTTTGCTATTGAGATGGATACTGTCATCCATCGCCGCCAGTTTTGGCGACGTGTCTTCGTCGATTTTTTGCAGCGTGTCGTTGGTATTTGCGCCGGTCATCGCGCCAAAAACATTTTGTACGCGCTGCAGCATGACGCCGGATTTTTCCAGCGCCACATAAGTATTTTCAAAAGTAGGCGGCGCTGTATCATTAGCGATTTTATCGACCTCAGCCAGTTTCTGGCGAATGCCTTCCAGAATGGCCGGCTCGTAATCGCTGTCTTTATAGAGATTAAATTGTGGCGCCTGATATTCCAGCGGGCTGGGTTTCAGAAACGGATTATCTGCGTTGATGGCGTGATTCATAACGTGCTCCTGCATTGGTGCCGGTGCAGATGTGGATTGTGCAGCGGCTGCGTATTGGCTGCATGCCAGAGTTAAAGAGAGAAAAAGAGGAGAGAGACGCATTTTTGGATTTTCCTTTGCCTGAGTTCCTTTAAGCCTTTGAGCATAGTAACAGGCAGGGAATTGGGCAAAATTGACAGGGTAAAATTTGCCCACAAACCGATTCGTTCTTAATCAAGGTAGACTACTTTTCACACCGCAGGCTGTCAGTCTTCTGCCTCTGAGCTGTCTGAACCTGAGCCGAAGAAATCGCTACCATAAGCGCCTTCATCACTATCACTTGAACTGGAACTGCTCATACGTGGCTTGTAATGCTCCATATGGATTGCATATTCATCAGATTTTATGCCAACCATTTTCGGTACACGGATCTCCGGCCGGAAAAAACTGTTCACTACGTTAGACAGTTGTGCGTTATTTCTGGCAGACAGGATTATTTTCTGATCTGCTGGCGGTAAACTCCGACAATCTAAAATAATAGAATACGTCAGTCCTAAAATGGAGAGCATCTTCCCGTTAAAAATTATCGACAGACGGTTAAACGCCCTCTTTTCTAATAGACTAACAGCCTCCCGGCTCAGTTCTGGAATATGACATCTCGGCATCACTAATGCGACCTGATCCGTTAGCACCAGCGATGAATTTCGAAAAACAGGATGGGAATAGGCTATTTTATAAAATATACTGCCAAAGCGACTTGAGGATTTCAGTAATGGTGAACCCACTTCTAAAGAAAAAAACACATAACCGTCATTTCCCAACATCGAAATATCTATAGGCTGCGTGTTATCTGCATTAAACCGGATCCCCTTACTGATTAATTTCTTCCTCGAATATAAAATCAGATCGTTGTTCTTATTGACCACGTCAAGTGAATCTGTACAGTGAACAGCATAGAAAGGTGCCTGAGACAGGGTATTAAAAAAACTCTGCTCCTGAATCGTCAATTTACCCAGTGCTATTCGTAATGCGTGATAGTTATGCACAGAATAATCATCTATCGTTTTCTTGCCGGGCTGCCACAGAATACCATTACGCATCATGCTCTCACTGGTTTGTGAAGACCATCTATTGCGGGTATTGTGTAAGATCTTCTCGCCTGCTGTCTTTTTGGTGAAAACTTTTTTATCCGGTGCAAGCATATATTAATGCTCCATACTCAAAAGTAAATAACGAAGAGATTAAAATAAAAATACCTTCATAGCCACTTACTTAATAATTAATCAGCTTGAAAATATTATAAAATAAAGCAAACTGCGGATAATATAAAATCATTAACGAGTCCTGATTCTTCTGGTAACCTATTTATAACTGAAATAGAAAATTAACAGGATTGAGGATGTTTACCAATCAAGTATTCACTGACCAGCGTTTTAGCGTGAAGCAATTCACCGGCGAGACATTGGAGAACTGCCGCTTTTACCGCTGCCGGTTCGACAGCACCGATCTGTCAGAAACCGCATTTGTCGATTGTCTTTTTTACGATGATGAAGAACAAAAAGGCTGCTCTTTCCAGCATGCAAAATTGCAGGATGCCAGCTTTAAGCGCTGTGACCTGACGATGGCAGATTTCAAAAACATTCAGGCGCTGGGCTGTGAAATCCGTGAATGCAAAGCCACCGGTGCAGATTTCAGCGGTGCCAGTTTTATGAACATGATCACTTCACGCACCTGGTTTTGCAGCGCCTTCATGACTAAAAATAACTTCAGCTACGCCAACTTCAGCAAAGTCATTCTGGAGAAATGCGAGTTATGGGAAAACCGCTGGACCGGCGCAAACGTGCAGGGCGCAAACTTAAGCGGCTCCGACCTTTCCGGCGGCGAATTCACCGAGTTCGACTGGAATAACGTCAATATCACCCATTGCGACCTGACGAATTCAGATCTGGGCGAACTGAACATCCGTAAAGTCGATCTCGATGGCGTGAAAATCGACGACTGGCAGCAAAGCCATTTGCTGGAAAAATTGGGGATGATCGTGATCCATTCGAAGTGAGAGGAGTTGAAGTGAAAGGATCCTGCATAAATAAACCGCCCCTTCATCAGGATCACATCGCAATATGCTATAACAGGCATTCGCATTAGCCACGAAATTAACCTCATGAAAGATAATAGTATTTACTCCCCGCAGGCGTCTGTGCCGGAAAAATCACGGATGCTGGGTTGGTCTGATTTATTCTCGTTGTGGTTCTCACTCGGTATGGGCCTGATGGTGTTGCAGGCCGGGGCGATTCTGGCTCCGGGCCTCGGGCTGGCGGGTTCTCTGGCGGCGATTGCGCTGGGATCAGCCGTCGGGGTTGCGCTGCTGGCGCTGGTCGGGGTGACCGGCGGGCAAACCGGTTTGTCTTCAATGGCGTCGCTAAAGCTGAGCCTCGGAAAACGTGGCGTGGCGTTGCCGGTCTTGTTCAATCTGATCCAGCTGGTCGGCTGGGGCGCGTTTGAAATTGTGGTGATGCGCGATGCCGCCAGTCTGCTGGCAAAACGGGCCTGGGGCGACGGCAGTTTTTGGGCGGATCCGACCCTCTGGACGTTTATTTTCGGCATCGTCGCCACCTTGCTGGCGGCCAGCGGGCCACTGGCGTTTATCCGCGTGGTGCTGCGCCGCTGGGGTATCTGGTTGCTGCTGGCGAGCTGCGCATGGCTGACCGGTTATCTGTTCCTGCACGCGGATTTATCGACGCTGTGGCATAAAGCCGGAGACGGTTCGATGCCGTTCGCGCTGGCCTGCGATATCGTGGTGTCGATGGCGTTTTCATGGCTGCCGCTGGTGTCGGATTACACCCGTTTCGGCAAATCTGCGCGACAAAATTTCTGGGGCACCGCCTGCGGATATTTCCTCGGCAGCGTGTGGATGATGTCACTCGGCGTCGCTTATACGCTGGCGTTTGTCAGCACATCGGCCGATGCCAATGCGCTGCTGCTGGCGCTTTCTGGCGTTGCGCTGGGTATTCCGCTGTTGCTGATTCTGGTGGATGAACATGAAAATGCCTTTGCGGATATTCACTCTGCGGCGGTATCGGCGGGCACTTCTCTGCCGGTCAGTGTCGGTAAACTGACGCTGGGTATCGGCCTGCTGTGTACACTGATTGCCTGGTCAGTGCCGCTGACGCAATACGAAAACTTCTTGCTGCTGATTGGTTCGGTATTTGCGCCGCTGTTCGGCGTGGTACTGACGCATCATTTTGTTCTGCGCCGGCAGACACAAAAGGACCTGAACATTTGCTCTGTCGCGGCCTGGTTTATCGGTATCGCGGTCTATCATCTGATGGCAAATCTGCTGCCTGACGTCGGCGCGACGATCCCGTCGCTGCTGGTGGCGGGACTGGTGTGCTGGGGATTAGGGCGTAAAGACTGAGTTAAGAAAACCGCCCCAAAGGGCGGTTCCTTAATGACTACAAACCAGACCCTATGTTGACGTTAATATTGATATGAGAAACGTTTACGTTCCATCCATCATTTTCCGACGTCATCAAAGAACCCAGCACAACGATCAGTGCATAAATACACTTTTTCATTGTTGCGGCCTTTTACAACCGCGTTTCACCAATAAGCACCGGGACCGACTGATGAAGGACAAGCAGAATTGGGACTGCTTGTTCCCGCGGTACTCAAGTGCTAATTCCTGAGCCCGGTGACCCGTCGCTAAACAGGTGAATTAGTCCCGGCAGAAGATTAGCATCAAGACCATTCCTGGTGTAAGGTTATTTTTCACACAGGACTTGTCTATCTCGCCCTAATCGTGTAACTTTTCAGCGTTGGGGCTGCTTGTTTCCGCTAGTATTAAAAGGTTGATTCAGCGCTAACTGAATCACCCAACAAAAAAACCGCTCTCTGAAGCGGTTTTTTTGTGCCTGAAATCAGGAAATTACAAAGCAATATCCGCGGGCTGTTTTGGCTCTTGTTTGGCCTGAACGTCAAGCGGTCGCAGCTGAACCACGTCGGCGACCGGCGTGGTGATCATCGACGGCGTTTCCAGTTGCAGAATACGGCTGGTTTCCAGCAGCTCTTTCTCGGTCGCTTCGATATTGCCATTCAGTTTGGTGCCATAGGACGGGATGATTTCCCGGAATTTAGCCTGCCATTCTGCACTGGCGGCTTTTTCTTTAAAGACCGTTTCCAGCAGTTTCATCATGATAGGCGCTGCGGTTGATGCACCCGGTGAAGCCCCCAGCAAGGCGGCGATACTGCCGTCCTTCGCGCTGACCACTTCGGTGCCGAGACGCAATACGCCGCCGTGTTTGCCATCTTTTTTGATGACCTGCACGCGTTGTCCGGCCACCCAGCGTTTCCAGTCTTTTTGCTCGGCCTGCGGGAAGAACTCCTTCAGCGCGGCATGACGGTCTTCATCGCTGAGCATCACCTGCCCGACCAGATATTTCACCAGATCGAAGTTGCCCATGCCCACCCGGGTCATCGGCAGCAAGTTAGAACTGTTCACACTGCCGAACAAATCCCACAGGGAACCGTTTTTCAGGAATTTGCTAGAGAAGGTGGCGAACGGCCCGAACAGCAGAACCTGTTTGCCATCAATAATACGGGTGTCGAGATGCGGAACAGACATCGGCGGCGCGCCCACAGCAGCTTTGCCATAAACTTTCGCCAGATGACGTTTCACCACGTCCTGATTTTCGGTCACCAGGAATTCACCACCGACCGGGAAACCGCCGTATTCACGCGCTTCCGGAATACCGGATTTTTGCAGCAGCGTCAGGGACGCCCCGCCCGCGCCGATGAACACGAATTTCGCATTCACCACGTGGTGTTTGTGGCTGTGTTTAAGATCGGTAATTGTCACGCGCCAGCTTTTATCCGGATTGCGCTGGATATCGCGCACTTCCTGACCGTTTGCCAGCGTGAAATTGGATTTTTTCTGCAATGCTTCGACCAGCTGGCGGGTGACTTCGCCGAAGTTCACGTCGGTGCCTGCGGTGGTGCGGGTCGCGGCGACTTTTTGCGCCGGATCACGGCCTTCCATGACTGCCGGGATCCACTGTCTGATTTGTTCCGGGTCTTCTGAATATTCCATCCCGCGGAACAGGGTGCTTTCCTGCAACGCAGCAAAACGTTTGCGCAGGAAATCGATATTCTCATCGCCCCAGACAAAGCTCATGTGCGGCACGCTGTTGATGAAAGAGCGCGGGTTATTCAGCACGCCTTTCTGCACCTGATACGCCATAAACTGACGGGAAACCTGGAAGGCTTCGTTGATCGCCACCGCTTTGGTGATATCGACAGAACCGTCGGGCATCAGCGGGGTATAGTTCATTTCTGCCAGTGCGGAATGGCCGGTACCGGCGTTATTCCAGCCGTTGGAGCTTTCCTGCGCCACGCCGTCCATGCGTTCAATCATATGGACTGACCAGTCCGGCTCGAGTTCCTGGAGGTAGGTCCCCAGGGTTGCACTCATAATTCCGCCGCCGACCAGCAATACATCAACGGATTTTTCGTCTTCTGCGGCCGCAGGCTCGCTGGCACCCAGTGAGTCACGGTTGAGAAGCATACCAAGTATCTTTCTCATGACGTCTGTTTCTCTAAATGTTCAGTTCTGTTCTTGGCGATTCGGTTAAGAATATTGTTATGGCTGTCGAACAAGAAATTAGCAAAAAAACACGCGGGATCGTTACTGAAACTTCATTTTTTAAAATACTGGCTACGAATATAACATTATCACTACATAATTTAAAAAAGGATTTAACGTTTCAAAAAAACAGGCAAACGGGATACCGGACAGCACTTCAGGCCGCGTCACCGCTGGATTTTAAGGATTCTGCAAAGGGTTTTTGGAGGGCCCGGGGGCGGTCAAAGAACGAGCTATTCGTGCTAAATCGGGTTTTGAGGCGAAAATGAGATGTTAAAAAGGCGCAGTTGCCCGCGCCTTTACGATCACTTTTTACGGAATCAGATTACAACGCGACGTCTGCAACCTGCTTCTGCTCTTCACCCTTTTTAGGGGCTGAAGAATTGTCCGCTGCCGGTGCCGGTTCCGCCGCTTTTGGCTGCGGGTTGTCGAGCATCAGAACGCGGCTGGTGTCGCCCAGTTCTTTCTCGGTCGCGGCCACGTTGCCGTTCAGTTCGGTGCCGTAAGAAGGGATGATGTCCTTCAGTTTGGCCTGCCATTCTGGCGTTGCGACTTTGTCTTTAAACACTTTTTCCATCAGGTGCAGCATGATCGGTGCCGCAGTGGATGCGCCCGGAGAAGCACCCAGCAGCGCGGTAATGCTGCCATCTTTAGAGCTGACCACTTCGGTGCCGAGACGCAGAACGCCGCCTTCTTTCTCATCTTTTTTGATGATCTGCACACGCTGGCCCGCTTCCCACAGACGCCAGTCTTCTTTCTTCGCATCCGGGAAGTATTCACGTAACGCATCGAAACGATCGTCGTCGGACAACATCACCTGGCTGACCAGATATTTCACCAGATCGAAGTTGTCGATACCCACGTGGGTCATCGGCATGATATTGGAGAAATTCACGCTGCCGAACAGATCCCACAGGGAACCGTTTTTCAGGAATTTGCTGGAGAAGGTCGCGAACGGCCCGAACAGCAGAACCTGTTTGCCATCCAGAATACGGGTGTCGAGGTGCGGAACGGACATCGGCGGTGAGCCGACAGACGCTTTACCGTACACTTTTGCCAGATGGCGTTTCACCACGTCCGGGTTCTCGGTCACCAGGAATTCGCCGCCGACCGGGAAGCCGCCGTAGTTATCTGCTTCCGGAATGCCGGATTTTTGCAGCAACGTCAGGGACGCGCCGCCTGCGCCGATAAACACGAATTTCGCTTTGATGACGCTTTCTTTGTCGCCGTTTTTCAGGTCGGCAACGGTCACGTTCCAGGTGTTATCCGGGTTACGTTTGATGTCGCGCACTTCATGACCGAGGTTCAGCGAGAAGTTAGGTTTCTTCTGCAATGAGGCCACCAGCTGACGGGTGATTTCACCGAAGTTCACGTCGGTACCGATCGGAATGCGGGTCGCGGCCACTTTCTGCGCCGGGTCACGCCCTTCCATCACCAGCGGGATCCACTGTTTGATTTGCGCCGGGTCTTCTGAATATTCCATGCCGCGGAACAGCGTGCTTTGCTGCAGCGCCGCAAAACGTTTACGCAGGAAATTGATGTTGTCGTCACCCCACACAAAACTCATGTGCGGCGTGCTGTTGATGAAGGAACGCGGATTGTGCAGTACGCCGTTCTCAACCTGATAGGTCCAGAACTGACGGGAAATCTGGAAGGATTCGTTGATTTCGACCGCTTTGGAGATATCGATACTGCCGTCGGCTTTTTCCGGCGTGTAGTTCATTTCCGCCAGCGCAGAGTGGCCGGTACCGGCGTTGTTCCAGCCGTTGGAGCTTTCCAGCGCCACGCCGTCGAGACGCTCAACCATGTCGATTGACCAGTCTGGTTCTAATTCCTGAAGGTATGTCCCCAGCGTCGCGCTCATAATGCCGCCGCCGATCAGTAACACATCAACGGGTTTTTCATCTTCTGCCAACGCTGACTGGCTGAAAGCAACCACGTTAAGGCAGAGGATCATGGCGAGTATCTTTCTCATGACGTCTGTTTCTCTGAATGTTTAGTTTTAGTTTTGCAGGTGAAAGCTATCCAGATTTCCCCTGGATAAACGAAATCAACAACCCGGTGCGGTGGGAAATAAGCGATTATTTCCACAGAGTATGAAAGGACAATAATGGGGAGTAACGAAAACCGCGGCGAAGAACGACAAATCAACCACACAAATGTTACCGAATACTCATATTATCGAGATTTCGTAAACAATTTAACATTGTCGTTACGTGCATTAAAAATAGTTTAATACTTTAAATAATTACATAAGTTAGTTTCGCAGTGAAATTACATGCTGGTCGTCCGGTGGCAAAGAACGAATCTGATAATAAAAATCTGAGACAGAGGGGAAATAGACCTTCAATGGTGTGAAAGATAGCCTATATATAAATCAGGGACGCGCAAACAGCGCCCTTCGGCGCACAATTTCCCTTTGGACCGGTCAAAAACCACGTTATTACGCGATAAAGTTTTGTTCTGAGTGGCCGATAATCCGTATTGGGCGCCTTACACGTCAACGGCTGCGCCATAATTTTGCATTTATTTCTTATGAGGTGCGGCAGGTGAGCGAAGTATCTAAAGAGTCGTTTGCGAAGCGGAACACGCTGGCAATCTTGTCCGTTTTGCGTGACTTAAAGAAGAACCAGACGCTGGTTATGGTCAGCCATTCCCGCGGGCAATTTATCAGCAAAATTCTGGACGTCGACGCTGACCACCACCAGTTTTTATTCGATCTCGGCAGCTCAGATTATGAAAATGGTCTGGCAATGGACGCCGATACGCTGAATTTTGTGGCAGAACCGGCAGGCGCAAAGGTCGAATTTTCATGCAGTAAAGTTCGTCAGGTGGCATACGAAGGTTTACCCACTTTCACCTGTGATATCCCGCCCGTGTTGTATTCCATTCAGCGTCGTGAGTATTTCCGTGTGAATGTGCCGTGGCTGCCGGATTACCGTTGCAGCGGAAAACTGCCGGACACGACAGACTTTGCCTATCGCGTGAGGGATATTTCTCTTGGCGGGCTGGGGCTGGAGATTGACGGCATGACGCCGCCGGAAATCAGTTCAGGCGCAGTGCTGAAAGATTCCCTGATCGAACTGGCCGAGCTTGGGAAATTCAAAGTGGATTTGCAGTACATCGGCGCGATGGCGCGTAAATCGGTGAGTAATAAAGGTGAAACTGTCAGCAAACAGCGGCTGAGTTTTAAGTTTCCGAATTTATCGCCCGCGCAGGAACGCGACCTGCAACGGGCAATTTTCGAACTCGAAAAACAGCAACATATGAAAGCAAAGCGTTTCCAGCACGATTAAGGTTTAGATAAACATACCGCCTGAAGCCTCGACGCGCTGGGCGGTCATCCAGCCAGCTTCATCGCTCAGCATCATCGCCACCATCCCGCCAATATCATCCGGCAAACCGGCGCGTCCCAGTGCGGTATTGGCTGAGACAATTTTGTTCACTTCCGGATTATCGCGCACCATACCGCCGCTGAAATCCGTTTCGATCGCGCCAGGTGCCAGCACGTTCGCGGTAATGCCACGGGCGCCCAGTTCTTTGGCCTGATAGCGGGTCAGCACTTCAATTGCACCTTTCATGATCGCGTAAGCCGAAGAGCCCGGCAGTGCGAAACGCGCCAGTCCGCTGGAAACATTCAGAATGCGTCCACCGTCTGCCATCAGCGGCAGCAGTTTCTGCGTCAGGAAAAATGGCCCTTTCAGGTGGACGTTCATCATCAGGTCAAACTGTTCTTCAGTGGTATCCGCAAAAGACTCATGCAAACCCACACCGGCATTGTTCACCAGAAAATCAAAAGTGTCGCGCTGCCAGACCTGTTGCAGCTGAGTTTTTACCTGCGCCACAAAAGCGTCAAAGCTGCCGGACGCGCCGGTATTCAGCTGTAGCGCCACCGCTTTTCCGCCCTGTGCTTCAACTGATTGCACCACCGCCTGCGCCGCATCCGCCTGGCGGTGGTAAGTCAGAATGATATCAACGTTGTTTTTTGCCAGCTTTTCAATGGCATTCTTGCCTAATCCACGGCTTCCGCCGGTCACAATAGCGATTTTACGGTTCATTTTGGGCCTCTTTGGATTTTTGTCACTGATACATCGGTTGAAACATAGCCTATTGGATTACCTGAGTGCGATAAATGGTTCATAATGAGTTTCACTGTCTCAATACCAACAACAATCGGGCAAAATGTGGATAAAATTCAATCAATGCAGGTCTTCGTTCGCGTGGCGGAGCTGAGTAATTTTACCCGTGCAGCAGAAAGTCTCGGTTTGCCGAAAGGCAGTGTCTCGCGCCTCGTCCAGCAGCTGGAGACGCGCATGTCGGCACGCCTGCTGCACCGTTCCACGCGCCGCGTGCAGCTGACGCAGGACGGGCAGGTGTTTTATCAGCGCTGCAAAGAGCTGCTGGCCAACATGGAGGAGCTTGAGTCGATGTTTCAGTCGAATCCGGCCAGCGTCAGCGGGCGGTTACGGGTTGATATGACCACCGGCATGGCGACCAGTCTGGTGCTGCCGCGCCTGGCCGAATTCCTCAACCGTTATCCTGCGCTGGAAATTGAGCTGAGCTGTACCGATCATCGTGTGGATGTGGTGCGCGAAGGGTTCGATTGCGTGATCCGCACCGGCACGCTGAAAGATTCCGGCCTGATTGCCCGCCCGCTCGGGCAGCTCAGCGTGGTGAACTGCGCCAGCCCCGGTTATCTGCGTCGTTATGGCACGCCTGATCACCCAGACCAGCTGGCGCAGCACGCGATGGTCCATTACGAACAAATTCTCGGCAGCCATACGTCCGCCTTTGAATATCTCGACGGTAAGCAGGTGAAAACCGTTAAAAGCGGCGGCGCAGTGACGGTCAACAGCACTGAAACTTACGTCTCTGCCTGTCTGGCCGGATTAGGCATTATTCAGGCGCCGTTGCTCGGCGTGCGTGACGCGCTGGCAAGCGGTCAGCTGGTGAGTATTTTGCCGCAGTTCCGTGCCCCGCCAATGCCGGTGACGCTGGTTTATCCGCACCGCCTGAACCTTTCCCGCCGCGTGAAAGTGTTTATGGACTGGCTGACCGACATTACTCAAACGTTCATTGCCTGAGCGCTTAAACCGCCGCGACTTAGTCCCGGCGGCTCAGGCGTCTATACTTAAAACCGGATGCACTTTTAAGGACAACATGGATCAATGCCCATCATTTCTAAACAAGAACCTGATACCCAGGAAAAACCCGAGCCGCTGATTAATATCAAAACCGGTAATTCTACGGTGGATAAAAACATCGGCAGATTTTCACGACTGGTGGAACACGTTCAGTCATGGGGCTGGGTCGCCCACCTGCTGCGCGCTACCGAGCGCTTTAATGACCGTCTTGGCAGCCAGTTTGGCGCGGCCATCACCTATTTTTCGTTTCTGTCGCTGATCCCAATCCTGATGGTGTCCTTCGCCGCCGTCGGTTTTGTGCTGGCCTCAAATCCCGATTTGCTGGCGGAGCTGATCAATAAAATCGTCAACAGCATCAGCGACCCGAATCTGGCGAACACGCTGAAAAGTACGGTGAATACCGCCATCCAGCAGCGTACCGCCGTGGGGTTATCCGGTTTGCTGATTGCGCTCTATTCCGGTATCAGCTGGATGGGGAATTTGCGCGAGGCGATCCGCGCACAATCGCGCGATGTCTGGGAACGTAATCCGCAGGATCAGGAGAAAATTTACCGCCGCTACATCCGCGACTTCATTTCACTGACCGGGCTGGTGCTGGCGCTGATTATCACGCTGTCACTGACGTCGATTGCCGGTGCCGCGCAAAAAACCATTGTCGATGCGCTGGGTCTTGGCGGCATTGACTGGCTGCGTCCGGTGATGACCAGCATCACGCTGGTGATTTCTATTGCCGCCAACTATTTGCTGTTCCTGTGGATTTTCTGGATGCTGCCGCGCCACAAGCCACGTAAAAAAGCGCTGCTGCGCGGGACGTTGCTGGCTGCGGTGGGCTTTGAGGTGATCAAATTCGTGATGACCATGACGCTGCCGAAACTGGCGACGTCGCCTTCTGGCGCGGCGTTCGGTTCGGTGATCGGGCTGATGGCTTTCTTCTATTTCTTCGCCCGTCTGACGTTATTTGTGGCGGCGTGGATAGCGACTGCAAAATACAAAGATGATCCGAAAATGCCGGATCACCGTCAGAATGCAGGCAAAAATGAGAAAAACGCCACGGAAAACGACAGTGAATACACGCCGGACAATCTCATCGTGCCAGATGAAATGCATATATCAGCAATTAATTCTGATAATGAGATTAAAAAGCAGTGAATAATGCCAAATCAGGCATTACACTGCGCTGAAAACCAGAATAACTGACTGAGAGCCGTACTTTTATTTCGCGGTTTTGCAGTCAGTTACTCTGCCTTTTAACCATTCGCCAAACTTATGATTGGTGAAATCTCGGCCTGATAAAACATTCCCCCGATCCGGCTTTAAACGCCTTTTTTCAACGCCTCCGCTGCGTTGAAATACCGCCCTGCTCTGCATAAGATGCCTTTTCGATATACATTTATTTACATTAGATCCCTCCCACTCATTACAAATAAGAAACACTTATGCAAGCCACTATCACTCCAGAATTAGAAGCTGACGCCAACCTGGTGAGTCAGAACTCCCGCGGCAAAGTTATCGTGGCATCGCTAATCGGTACGGCCATTGAATTCTTCGACTTTTATATCTACGCCACTGCCGCGGTAATTGTATTCCCGCACATTTTCTTCCCGCAGGGTGATCCGACAGCGGCCACACTTCAGTCGCTCGCCACCTTCGCCATCGCCTTTATTGCACGTCCGATTGGCTCGGCACTGTTCGGTCACTTCGGCGACCGCGTCGGGCGTAAAGTCACACTTGTGGCATCTTTGCTGACCATGGGCGTGTCCACCGTGGTGATCGGCCTGCTGCCGACTTACGCGACGATTGGCGTCTTCGCACCATTACTGCTGGCGCTGGCGCGCTTTGGTCAGGGTCTGGGACTGGGCGGTGAATGGGGCGGCGCGGCGCTGCTGGCCACCGAGAATGCGCCGGCGAAGAAACGTGCCCTCTACGGTTCTTTCCCGCAGCTCGGCGCACCGATCGGCTTCTTCTTTGCCAACGGCATGTTCCTGCTGCTGTCGTGGCTGCTGACCGATGAACAGTTCATTTCCTGGGGCTGGCGTGTGCCGTTCCTGCTGTCTGCGGTGCTGGTGATTGTCGGCCTGTATGTGCGTGTTTCCCTGCACGAAACGCCGGTGTTCGCCAAAATCGCCAAAGCCGGTAAACAGGTGAAAGTGCCCATCGGTACGCTGTTCACCAAATACAAAAAAGCGACGCTGCTCGGCACGTTCATCATGGTCGCGACTTACACGCTGTTCTACATCATGACCGTGTATTCACTGGGTTACGGCACGGCGGCAAAGCCGGTCGGACTGGGCATTCCGCGCAATGAATTTCTGCTGATGCTAATGATTGGCGTGATCGGCTTCGGCGTGATGGTGCCGGTTGCCGGTCAGCTGGCGGATAAGTTTGGCCGTCGCAAAACCATGATTTGCATTACGCTGCTGATGATCGTCTTCGCCCTGTGCTTCCCGACCATTCTGGGTGCCGGTTCACAGGCGCTGGTGATGGTATTCCTGCTGTGCGGATTTATGGTGATGGGACTGACCTTCGGTCCGATGGGCGCACTGCTGCCGGAACTTTTCCCGACAGAAGTTCGTTATACCGGCGCATCCTTCTCCTATAATGTGTCTTCGATACTGGGTGCGTCCGTCGCGCCGTATATCGCCACCTGGCTGGCAACTCATTACGGGTTGTTCTACGTGGGCGTGTATCTGGCCTCGATGGCAACGCTGACACTGATCGCGCTGCTGTTGTCCAAAGAAACCGCCCATCAGTCACTGTAACTGACCCGACACCGTGCCCGGTATGCGCCCGGCACGGTGCCTTCAGCGAAGGTTCCTTATGCGCTTACGACGTTTTATCCTGCCTGTTCTGATCTTGCTTATCGTTATTGCTGCGGCCTTCTGGTATTTCTGGCCTCATACCTCCAATCCCAACGCCCTGTGGAACATCATCAGTAAGAAATGCGTGCCGAATCAGCAAAGTACAGGCAAACCTGAGCCCTGCGCACAGGTCGATGAACCACAAGGTTTTGTGGTGCTGAAAGATCTGAACGGCCCGCTGCAATATCTGCTGATGCCCACCGCGCGGATCACCGGTATGGAAAGCCCGGCTTTACTTGAACCAGCAACGCCGAACTTTTTCAGTCAGGCATGGAATGCGCGGCATTTTATGGCGGATAAATACGGTAAACCGATCGATGACAGCAATGTCTCGCTGGCGATTAACTCGCAGTATGGCCGATCGCAGAATCAGCTGCATATCCACATTTCCTGCCTTCTGCCGCAGGTGAAAACCACGCTGAGCAAAGATGGCGCGCAGATGGGATATAACTGGCAAGAGCTGCCGGATAAGCTGCTCGGACATACCTATCTGGCGCGCAAAGTGACACAGGCTGAACTGAATGAAAAAGGCGCTTTCCGGCTTCTGGCCGAAGGCGTGCCGGAAGCGGATAAAAAGATGGGGCATTTCGGCATGGCAATGGTCAGCCTGCCGGGCGGCGATTTCCTGCTGCTCGCCAGCGAGCGTGACTTACTGAAACTCAACAACGCCTCGACCGAGGAGATCCAGGACCACAAATGTGCGGTACTGGATCCGGTGCCTCAGTGATGCAGATTCAGCGAATTAGATAAACAATGCGGGAGAAATCCCGAAGCGGTCGGCAAGCTTTCCGATGTGCTCAACGGTCAGCTTGCGTTCCCCGCGCAGAATGCGGGAAACCAGAGATTTACTGCCGATTTCGTCAGCTAAATCACTTTGCTTCAAACCATATTGATCCATCAAGGTCATGAGAACGGCGATGCCGTCCGGTAATGCGTCCATGTCTGCCCGAAAATTAATGATTTCTGGCAGCGTGTTTTCGTAGGCGGTAATTCTGTTGCTGACAATATCCAGTAAAGGACTGGTCGGGTTATTCATCAGTAAGTACTCAACCAGTTCCAGCGCTTCCTGATAGTCCTGCTCGTTGGGATTTTCTCCCAGCAAAGGTACGGCGCTGACCAACGCCTCAGTCGCTTTAATGGCGTCCTTAATCATTTCTTTTTCCCCCGGTGCTGATCGGTAAACCGATCGTATTCGGCGTGGGTATAAATCCCTTTGACATAAAACTTTTGGCTTTCAAAGAAGATCAGCGCAATCACCCTGACCTCGTTTCTTGCGAGGTTGATAACATAATGTTTATCAAGATATTTAAAATTATCCAGCGAAGGGTAGACCTTTCTCAGCGCTGCCGGTGTGGGGAAATTCCCTTTCTCAATCACCTTTCCGAGACTGAGCAATTCCGTTTTATATTGCGGAAATCGCACAGCCGCTTCGGCTAAGGCACGCATTGTAATCAGATGCATTATTCTTCCATAAGTTGACAACCTGGCAACAGCGTAACACTCCGCCGCCAGGTTGCCAATATGGCAACTTGAAAACGATTACTTCTCTTTCATCTGCTGCAATATCGGGCCGCACTGATTTTCTTCATTATCGCTTGGAGAAATCAGGGCGAGTAATGCCGCGGCGGGAGCCACCACTGCACCGAGCGCGACGGCGGCGGCACCACGGGCAATCAGCGGACCCGGTTTCACGCCGGCATCCGGATTTTTGTAGGTACCGCGAACATACAACGGTGAACGTAAGGTCAGGATACGCACGCCCTTACTTTCCGGGTTGATCGACAAGTCCAGACGCTCGGTCGCCATATTGGTGTTACCGGTGATGTTGATGACCGCGTTCTCGGTATCAAATACAAACAGCCGTGGCGTTACCAGCCCGTTCTTCACGTTGACGTTGGCGGCCGCACAGTTGATGGCCACTTCGTCATCGCCAAACAGTTTGCTGACCACGTAGTTACCGACATTCAGCCCAGCCAGTTCCATCAGACCCCGGCTGATCACGCCGTCGTTGATGAGGATTTTCATGTCGCCGTTGCTGGTGCCCAGAAGCGCCGCGACCGAATTGCCGGTACCGGTCAGCGTGGCATCACCGTTCAGGTCACCCAGGCTGCGCTCCATCGACTGCACGCTTGGCAGCAGCTGTTTCAGTTTCAGCTTACGGGCATGAATATCTGCACGCGCCTGCATTGGCGATTTGTCCCCTTCAAGCCGGATAGTGGAATTCAGGTTCCCGCCCGCGACGCCGAAGCGCAGCGGATCCAGCAGGATTTCACCGTCCGTCAGTTTCAGATGCGTGCTCAAATCACTCAGCGGCAGAGATTTGCCGTGCTCGATGCGTTTGGCGCTGAACTTCACATCGGCATCCATGACGCGCCAGCTCTTGGTATCAAATTTCTCCACCGGCAGCACTTTATCGGCAGGCTGGCGGGTGGTTTCCCCACGTTTGGCTTTATCTTTGTTGGAATCCGCACCAATCAGCGGCGCCAGATCGGCAAAGCGCAGTTGTTTAGACACCACATCGCCGGTCAGTTTTGGCCGTGGTTTGCTGGCCTGATAGGTCAGGGAACCGTGAATGTCGCTGTCGCCAATTTCACCATTAAAGTTCTGATAACGGTAAATCGCGCCATTTTTGCCATGCAACGTCGCCGATAAATGCCCGTCAGTGGAATAAGGTGGCGTTTGCGGCAACAACACGCCGGTCAGACCGTACAAATCAGACAGCGTCTGGCCGGAGAATTTCAGGCGTAAATCCAGGCCACCGAGGTTCATCGCATCCTGCAAGGTTCCGGCCACCGCTACCCGCGTGTTGCCTGAACGTACATCGGCCTGTAACGGGAAAAGCGCATCGGGGTCTTTCAGCGCCAGCATGCCGCCGATTTTACCGCTACCAGAGAGCGATTCGCCGTTGTATTTACCGTCAACTTTCCAGCCGAAAACGTACGGCGGAGTTTTAGATTTCGACGCATCTTTTTTATCGCCGACCACTTCGGTAAACGGCAGCGGTTTGCCCAGCGGATCAATAATGGCGCGGAAATCGGCTTTCATTTTCGCGTCTTTATAATCGATTTGTCCGCGGTCAAACACGATGTCATTGAGGGTAAATGACCAGGCGGAAGGCGGCTGCGCCGGGTCTTTGGTGTCGCTGTTGGCAAGATTAAACGTCCAGTTATTTTTGCCATTATCGAGGCGTACCAGTGACGCATCCGGCTGTTTCAGCCAGATACGCGGAATAAGGACTTCTTTATGCAGCAGCGCGAGTGGCGCAATACTGGCGTCCACGCGGGCGAGTTTCACCATCTGCGCGTCTTTTTCACCAGTTTGCACATCAGAAGGGTTACCGAGCACGATATCTTCGGCATGAATGTGCGGCCAAGGCACCCAAGCACGCCAGCCCGCCTCATCTTTCTGCCGCGACCAGTCCACCCCTAAATTGCCGCGAATGGCAAAAGTACGGTTCAGTTCAGCGCTGACCTTTTGATTAATGGTAGGTTTGAGGCGGTTCCAGTCGAAGGTCGCGATGAAAATCACGACAGCGATCAACAGAATCACAATGATGCCCACAACCCAGGAGATCACTTTACCTGTGCGCGTCATAAAGCTGTTCCTTTCAGACAGTTAACGAATCCCAGTGTTTAACCATAGTTGAATTTGTCGCAATTTGCCGGAACCGGCGTGTGAAAAAGAAGAAAAACGAGGCAGGAGATGTGAATGTAAAAGCATTTAAATCAACAGAATAACAATGAATCACACCACCTCTACGCACCGGGCAATTTGAGACTTCGCCTCAGCGGGTAAGGTGTGATCCATTATCCTTTGAAATGTATTGGCAGGTTATCAAGATTGTCGAACGTCGCAGGACGCGCCAGATAATAGCCCTGAGCGGCGAGCGCATCCGAATTACACACCATCGCCCATTCCGAGGCTGTTTCGACCCCTTCAATGATCACGCCTTTGCTGTAGCGGTTCATCAGCGTCACCAGCGTATAAAACAGGCGCGAGCCTTCTTCGCTCTGTCCCAAAAGAATAAACAAATCGCGGGCGATTTTGATGTATTCGTAATGCCAGGTGGTGAAAGAAGAAAAGTTTGCGATCCCCTGACCAAAATCGTCGAGCCATAAACGGTCAGATTGCTCGATTTGCGACAACGGAATACTCAGGGCATGTTCAGCGCTTTCGACCAGTTCAAAACGTACGTAAGGCATCGCGCTGATTTGCGCGCGCAGCGCGATGTCAGATTGCAGCATTTCCAGCACCTGACCATCGACGTTGATAGAAGCCAGTAATTCATGGTCGATGAACAAACTTTGCCAGCGCTGTAACAGGTCGAGTTGCTCCTGCACGATTTGCAGGCGCTTGCCCACGGCTATCGCAACAAAATATTCTTCAGGTGAAATGAATTTGTGCGGATCCGCCGGGTGGAAAACCCCGGTCAGTAATTCAATCCCCAACAGCTTTCCTGTCGTGCGATAAATAGGCTGAAAACGGTACACTCTCTGACACTGACGCCAGTAAGACTGTGCTTTTACGCGTTCAATCGCGGTAAAAGAAGGCGTAATCAGCCCTAACATCATCTTAGTTATCATATTTTTCTGCCGTCATGAATAAGATTCAGATCATCAGGGGACATGCGGCAACATGTGTTGCGTGACAACAATGGCGTCCATGTGAACAGACCGGACTTCAGCGAAGCACGTCGTTTCATGGCGGCAAAGTAGCCCGGTTTCCTGGCTTTCATTAGTAGAGTTATCTATCGGCGTAGCGCGGGGAAACTTTAATCACTCCGCATTTCTCTGCATGATTTGCGCATAAAAAACCCGAAAACCGGGCTGGAAGTTCCTTTCAGCAGGCTCTACATTGGGATGGATGAAACATTTCACTAACGTCTTATTCACAATCAGGAGAGAGCAATGCCTTACGTCAATATCAAAATCACCCGTGAGGGCGCGACGGCAGAACAGAAGAAAGCCCTGATTGCCGGTGTGACGCAGTTGCTGGTGGATACGCTGGGTAAAAACCCGGCCAGCACTTTCGTCATTATTGATGAGGTCGACACAGATAACTGGGGTCTGGGTGGCCGTCCGGTGACTGAATTGCGCAAGGAAAGTCAGTAACGCCCGCAGGTGGAAGTGCCGCTGCTTCCACTTTTTCTCAGATTTTCCTGCGTTTTTTTACCTCTTGCAGAAAAAAATAAAACCTCGTTTTAATTTATTTGACTGACCGCATTCTTATGAAGAGACTAGAGCGCAATAATGACGATCTTTTCTTTCCTTTCGTTTTAATGCTTCAGACATAGGCCAGGTACAATGACCCGCAAAAACATTGCCGTAATCGGCGAATGCATGATCGAATTATCTCAGAAAGGCGATGCCCTCCACCGCGGTTTTGGTGGCGACACGCTGAATACGTCTGTTTATATTTCCCGTCAGGTTTCCCCTGATGCGCTGAACGTGCATTACGTGACCGCGCTCGGCACCGACAGTTTCAGCAGTGAGATGTTGCAGGCGTGGCAGCAGGAAGGCGTGAACACAGATCTGACTCAGCGTCTGGAAAACAAACTGCCTGGCTTGTATGTGATTGAAACCGACGACACCGGCGAGCGCACGTTCTATTACTGGCGCAATGATGCCGCCGCGCGCTACTGGCTCGACAGCCCGCAATCCGAAGAGATTTGTCAGAAGCTGGCAGAATTCGATTACCTGTACCTGAGCGGCATCAGTCTGGCGATCCTTAACGATGAAAGCCGTAACCGTCTGATGACCCTGCTGAAAGCCTGCCGTTCACGCGGTGGCAAAGTCATTTTCGACAACAACTATCGTCCGCGCCTGTGGGCCAGCAAAGAACAGACGCAGGCCGCGTATAATGCAATGCTTTCCTGCACAGATATCGCTTTCCTGACGCTCGACGATGAAGACATGTTGTGGGGTCAGAAGCCGTATGAGGAAGTGATCGCACGCACCCACGCGCTGGGCGTCAGCGAAGTGGTAGTGAAACGCGGAGCCGACAGCTGCATCGTGTCCAGCGCCGAAGGCGAGCAGCACGATGTGCCTGCGGTGAAATTGCCGAAAGAGAAAGTGATCGATACAACCGCCGCAGGGGATTCCTTCAGCGCCGGGTATTTAGCAGTAAGGCTCACCGGCGGAAGCGCGGTGGAAGCGGCAGTGCGCGGGCATGAGACAGCGAGCACCGTGATTCAGCATCGCGGGGCGATCATCCCGATGGAGTTTATGCCGGAGCGGGTATAACGGTTTTCTTTACTCCGGGCGGGCCGAATTGGGCTTTGGTTTTTACTCCTCCCCCTGCGAAGGGGGAGGCTGGGAGGGG